>DASVBM010000007.1:0-4994 GCA_036375835.1 Chitinophagaceae bacterium
AAACCCGGAATGCGGATCATTCCCGGCTGTCATCTTGAACTACTCGACGGCCCTGCCCTGCTCTGTTATCCCTGCAGCATCAAAGGTTACGCGCAACTATGCAACCTCCTCACCCTGGGCAACAGCCGCGCAGAAAAAGGAGACTGCCACCTGTACAAAGCCGATGTGTACGCGCATTCGGACGATGCGATGCTGGTAGTGATCCCCCCTGCATCACTGAATGAAGGCTTCGATTTTGATGCTTCATTTACCAGCTCATTGTCAGACTACCGCCAGGTGTTCGGCAACCGCTTGTCTATCGCTGCCACCCGCCGTTATCATGGCGACGACCAGAAGCAACTCTTCCGGTTAGCAGAGCTGTCGAAACGGTTTGGCATCCCGATGGTCGCAACCAACGATGTACACTACCATCATCCTTCCCGCAGGCAGTTGCAGGACGTGGTGACCTGTATCCGCGGGAAATGCACCATCTACAATGCAGGATACCGCCTGCACCCGAATGCAGAGCGCCACCTGAAAACACGCGAAGAGATGCTGCGTCTCTTTCGCAATTATCCTGCAGCCATCGAACGCACCGCGGAGATCGCGGACGCCTGCCGTTTTTCGCTCGATGAACTGAAATATGAGTATCCTGAAGAGATCACCACCCAAGGGCGTACACCACAGGAAGAACTGGCCTGCCTTGCCTGGGAAGGTGCCAGGCAGATTTTCGGTGAGCCGCTGCCGCCAAAGATCTCCGCGTCCATCACACACGAACTCAGTTTCATCGAGCAGATGAATTATGCCGCGTACTTCCTTACCGTGTACGATATTGTCCGTTACGCCCGCAGCCGCAACATCCTTTGCCAGGGAAGAGGGTCGGCAGCCAATTCAACCATCTGTTTCTGCCTCGGCATCACTTCGGTAAACCCGGAAAAATTTGACCTGCTGTTTGAACGGTTTATCTCCGCGGCAAGGAATGAACCACCGGATATTGACGTGGACTTTGAGCACGAACGCCGCGAGGAAGTGATCCAGTATATCTACAACAAATACGGGCGCGACCGCGCAGCGATCGTAGCCACCGTAACCGAACAGCACCAGAAAGGCGCTATCCGGGATGTGGGCAAAGCAATGGGATTATCGGTCGACACCATCAACCGGCTGTCTTCCGCGATCTGGGAATATACCGATGAATGGTTTGAAGGAAAACGGATCAGCGAACAGGGATTCGATGCCCGTGATGCACACCTGCAGAAAGTATTACAGCTTACAAGGGAGTTCATGGGCTTCCCGCGGCAACTGGGACAACATACCGGCGGCTTCGTGATCACCCGCGGAAAATTATCAGACCTCTGCCCTATCCTGAATGCAAGGATGGAGAACCGCACCTGTATCGAATGGAACAAAGACGATATCGACGCGCTGGGTTTTATGAAGATCGACGTGCTGGCACTGGGGATGCTCACCTGCATCCGCAAGGCTTTTCACATCGCGAAACAACATTACGGGCTCGACCTCACCCTCGCGAATATTCCGCAGGACGATCCCGAGGTCTACGAGATGATCTGCCACGCGGATACCATCGGCGTCTTCCAGATCGAGAGCCGTGCGCAGCAGAGCATGCTGCCAAGACTGAAGCCACGCACATTTTACGACCTCGTGATTGAAGTGGCCATCGTACGCCCCGGACCGATACAGGGCGATATGGTGCATCCTTACCTGCGCCGCCGCAATAAACAGGAACCGGTGGTCTATCCTTCCAAAGAACTGGAAGAGATACTCGGCAGAACGCTTGGAGTACCGTTATTCCAGGAACAGGTAATGAAAGTTGCCATCGTAGCCGCAGGCTTTACCCCTGCCGAAGCAGACCAGCTGCGCCGCAGCATGGCAACATTCAAAATGCAGGGAGCGGTCTCGCAGTTTCGTGAAAAGCTCATCCGGGGGATGAAACAGCGCGGCTATTCGCAGGAGTACGCGGAAAAAGTTTTCAGGCAGCTCGAAGGCTTCGGCAGCTATGGATTTCCCGAGAGTCATTCCGCCAGTTTTGCTTTGCTGGTTTATGTGAGCTGCTGGCTGAAATGCTATTATCCCGATGTGTTCGCCTGCGCCTTGCTCAACAGCCTGCCAATGGGATTTTACCAGCCCGCCCAGATCGTGAGCGATGCGCGTAAACACGGGGTAGTGGTCTTACCGGTGGATGTGAATCTGTCACAATGGGATCATACATTGGAAGCCGCCGTGCCGGGTGATGACTCAGCGGTGTATCACAACAAACCAGATCCCGCCGGTGGCTTTGGCACAGGCTTCCGCGGCAGCCGGGCACTGCGGCTGGGTTTCCGGCAGGTGAAAGGAATACGTGAAGAAGACATGCGGCTGCTCGTTGCGCAGAGAACCACGCCATATACCGGTATTCATCAACTCAGGAATGCCGGCCTTTCCGATGCAACACTGGAACGCCTTGCCGATGCTGACGCCTTCCGTTCACTGGGACTGGACCGTCGCCAGGCGCTATGGCAGGTCTCCACCCGCGATACGCCTGCCGCAATGTTCAGCGGCCAGCCCTCCGCGGATTCACTGCAGGAAAACGTATCCCTGCCATTGATGACCGAGGGGGAGCACGTGGTGCAGGATTATATATCCACCTCGTTATCGGTGAAAGCGCATCCCGTGTCATTTGTGAGAGACAGGTTACGCGAACAAAACATCATTTCCGCCGCCGAACTTACACGGCACCAAAACGGTGAGCAGGTAAGGCTGGCCGGCCTGGTCCTGGTAAGGCAGCGCCCCGGCACGGCTAAAGGCGTGTGCTTCATGACGATTGAAGATGAAACCGGCACGGCCAATCTCGTCGTCTTCCAGAACCTGTTCGATCTCTACCGGAAAGAGATCCTGCAGTCGAAACTCATACTCGCGGAGGGTAAGTTGCAGGTAGAAGGAGAAGTGATACACCTCATCGTCGAAAGATGTTATGATATCTCCCGCCTGCTGCGAAGGCTGGTGCCGGGAAGAGACACTGAAACGAAAAAAGAAGCGGATGGATGGCCCGCGGCAAGGAATTTTAAATAGCTGGAACGAGGCTTTTCATGACGATCTTGATTAACCATTATACATTCCATGACTTGACTTTGCCGGCTAACGCCGCTGACTGACGATCCAGCACAAGCTTTTGCCGAAAAAGAACAACAGGCTGCACTGCGAACCCTGCATTTTTGCACCGGTTTTTCATAGGATATTGGATTTATAAAACGGGGCCGGATTTCCATCCGGCCCCTCTGTTTTTAAGCCCGCTGAAGACTGAACGCTGACGACTACGATCTCTTATAAATCGAACACCGATCGCAGGATCAACTTATACTCCTCATCCAGTGAATCCGATGCCACCGCCTTTGCGGCAGCCGCCTTTCCTTTTTCTGTTTCCTCCAGTTTGTAGTAGCATACAGCCTGCATGAAATACAACCATCCCTCCTGCCCCTTCTGTGCCGCAGGCACTGCAAACGCTTCAAGACCATCGCGCAGCTTCTGGTAACCGTCGGCAAGGAAATCGTCAGAAAACCCCAGTAATAAACCCGCTGCGTCACGGAGACTAAGGCTGTTCTGCGGAAGAGCGATAAACTTCAGCAGCAAAGCGGCGGCCGCAGCATTGTCCTCGTCCACGTACAAGGCAATCCTCAGGCGCAGATCCATGGAAGCGAGGTTCAGCCTGGATGCGTCGAACTTGCGGAATATCGCTTCGAAGTCTTCCAGCTTTTTCTGCTTATTGTATGCACGCACACCCACCTGGAAAAGCTTGTTATAAATTTTTTCGGAAGCTTCTTTTGCAGAGATACCCAGCAACTCGCTGATACGCTTTTCACTTTTCACCAGGTAATGAAGCTGCGCATCGGTAAGGCTGTCGGCATATTTTAAAGCCACCTCGGCGGTAAATTCATTCGCCAGGATATCTTTTTTACCATTGAGGAAAACACCAACCAGCTTGGAAAGATCAGGATCGGATAACCGTTTCGCCGTAGCGGCCCAGGCTGCAAACTCCTTGTCGGTAACACGCTGATTCACCACTTTCTGCTTAAGTGTGTAATACTGGGTAGCGGGATTCTTTGCTTCTTTTCCCAGCGCAATGAATTCGTCGGCTTCCATGGCGCCAACAGATTTGTGCAGCACCTTACCCGAGGCACTAATGAACAGGAATGTAGGGTATGCGGTGATCCCAAACTCTTCCGACAGTGTTATGCCTTCCCCCGCTTCCATATCCATCATCACATTGATGAAATTGCCATTGTAATACGCGCCCACCTCATCCTGCGGGTAGATGTCGCGCTCCATGTATTTGCACGGGCCACACCAGCTGGCATATGCATCCAGGAAGATCATCTTGTTTTGTTGCTTGGCGAGTTGCAGTATCTGCTTCCAGCTCATATTTTTTACGAACTGTATGCCTGCGGCGTTCACAGAAGCCAGCAGGGCAAAGGACAGTAAGAGGCAGGATAATTTCTTCATAAACGTGAGATTAAGTGAATGTATAAAGCAGAGATGTCAAATCAAAGCCTTATCAATAATTTCATTCGTTAATAAAACAATAAAGCACCGGCCCTCCCGGTCCGGCGTGCTGATAAAAATCAAGAGATAGCTGAGTCTGATCATTACACCGCCCCAGCTACACCTCTATTTTGCCGGAAGTTCGCAGATCCCCGTCCCCATCTCAGAACACAAAACAATTGCTATGTATATCGAATTACACGCTCCTTACGGGAAGGTATCTGAAGCCCAGGTGACATCCATCCGTAAGCAACTGATGGATCTGCGCAAGCTCAACCCGCGGATCTCCCGTGCTGAAGTACACCTGAAGCAATCTTCCACGCCTCCGGTTACCGTCAACTGCGCGATCCAGCTGAGTATCATCGGGCATTCAATGATGGTAAATTCCTACGCCGCGGGCTTCGCCGAAGCGGTTAACCAGACGCTGCGGCTACTGTTGAAAAAAGTAAAGCAACAGTTACAGGCAGATAAAGAATCCA
>DASVBM010000003.1:0-2108 GCA_036375835.1 Chitinophagaceae bacterium
TACAATGACAACGTTAAAGACTCCAGGGTGCTGGTGATGGGCGCCACGTTCAAGGAAGACGTTGCGGACATCCGCAATTCAAAAGTGGCGAACGTGGTGCAGAACCTGCGCGCCTACAATATACCCGTCGACGTGGTTGACCCGCAGGCCGACTCAGATGAACTCGAACATGAATATGGTTTTGGCCTGTCACCGGAGATCGGTAAGGACTATGCTGCAGTTATCCTGGCAGTATCGCACAGGGAATACAGGCAGTTCGATGACGAATACTTCAAATCGATCACGAAACCCGATGCGCTGATCGCCGACCTCAAAGGCATTTACAGGGGGAGGATCAAGTCGCGTCATTATTTCTGCTTCTGAGCTGAAGTGAAAAATATATTACCACCCCGCGATGTCAGTCGCGGGGTATTTTTTTAACCCTACCTGAGGCGCCAGCCGCTTAGAGTTCACCATGCATGCAGGCTTTCACTTTGCAGGCAGGTTTTTGAAGGCTGCATCCAATGTCTTTGTATTTTGCATCAATGAATCCTCTCATAGCGGTATCGGGCAGGAACGGGCAATTAGGCTGGGAGATTGAACGGTTATCGGTCAGCTACCCGCAATACCGTTTCGTTTTCTGCGACCGCGAAGCGCTAGACATAACAGACGACGAACAGATCGAAACTTTCTTTGAGACCCACCAACCGGCAGCCTTCATCAACTGCGCGGCTTACACGGCTGTTGATAAAGCGGAAACGGAGCAGGTGACAGCCTACCGCGCGAATGCGGTAGCGGTGGGTGCCCTGGCAAGTCAATGCCAGCGGTATGGAGCTGCTTTCATCAGCTTCTCCACTGACTACGTTTTCAGTGGCGAGGGCAGCGAACCTTACCGGGAAGACGAGGAAACCGCGCCGGTGAACTATTATGGTTTTACAAAAGCACTGGGAGAGCAGCTCGCCCTGAAGTCCTGCGACAGGGCATTGATCATACGCACATCCTGGGTGTACAGCGCCCATGGACATAATTTTGTGAACACCATGCTGCGGCTCATGAAAGAACGGCAGGAGATCGGCGTGGTGAATGACCAGCTCGGTTCGCCCACATATGCCCGGGACCTTGCGGAAGCGGTGATGGAAATCGTCGCAAGGTTATTAAGTTCACCGGGGTACATGGCGCCGAACAGGATTTATCATTTCAGTAATGAAGGAACGATATCGTGGTTTGATTTTGCTGTTCAGATCAAAACCATCGCGGGACTGGCCTGCGAGGTGAAGCCAATACCCAGTTCGGCTTACCCTACGCCGGCAAAAAGGCCGGCTTATTCGGTTCTGAAAAAAGAGCGGATCACCGCAGACTTCGGTATCCGCTTAAAAGACTGGAAAACGCGGCTGGCGGAATGTATCAATGAAATAAAACAAAAAAGCGGTTCGTGAAAACCGCTTTTGTTGAGCTACTAGGATTCGAACCTAGACAGACAGAACCAAAATCTGTAGTGCTACCGTTACACCATAGCTCAATCCTGATTGTCACTTTCGTGACGGGGTGCAAAAATAACGGCTGACTACTTCCTGCCAAAATATTTTTTGATCGTTTAATACCGACGGATCACTTCTTTAAAATCCTGATTTCCACCCTGCGGTTGATGGTCCGTTCTTCTTCGGTCTCTTCCACTAAGATGATAGGGTAGCGATGCCCAAATCCCCTGTACTTCATGCGATTGCCGTCAATGCCGTGTTCAACAAGGTACTCGTATACCGCTCTCGCCCGGTTGTAGGAGAGATTTGGTTCACCGGTGTCGATATCCAGACCGTCGCCGGGATTATCCAGGCAGCAGATATGCCCCTGTATCTCAATTTCCAGCGTAGGTATTGTCTGCATCGCATGGAGCAGCTCGTAAAGTGCGGGGTATGATTCCGGGAGGAATACGTGGCGCCCGCCGTAGAAATTAATGTTCTTTAATACGATGTTGGTACCGGCCCTGGTAGCGGTATCTGTAATTTTTTCGATGAGTTTTTCTCCATTAGCCGGCGGCCGGGTATCCTGTAAAGCGGTATCCACAGCAGGCACCTGCTTTCCCGGCTGCTCTTCCATGATGATCGAGTCGCGCGTGGTGATCTCGTAATCCG
>DASVBM010000060.1:0-5620 GCA_036375835.1 Chitinophagaceae bacterium
TCGTCGTCTTCCAGCCTGGAAGGATTCCGGAACAGTTCGTTGAGTTCCCGGCCGGCAGCAATGTGCTTAGAGACATCTTCGGACCGCAACCTATAATAATGGCTGAATGCTTTTTCCGTTTCACTGAAGATTTCCAGCGAAGCTGCCAGCGCCTTTGCGTCAAGCAGCGCGTTGGTGGTACCGGTGCTGGTGAATGGTAAGGCCAGGTGCGCTGCGTCGCCTATAAGCACAACGTTGCCATGATGAAACTGCGGCAACAGGTCGAAATCGGTAGTGTTCCAGATATAGCTGGTACTGAAATCATTCGCGTCTATCACGCTTTTCACCGGTTGGGGAAAGCCGTTCAGCTGGGAACGGCAGAACGATTCCAGTATCGCGGCACCTTCCTGCTCCACGTCCGCGTCCTCGGGGTTATACTGCATAAACCACACGTACTCATCGGCACTTGTAGGAATGAGTCCGAATGCCAGTCCACGGTGTTCATGCTGGTATTTAGTGAAGGTTGAAGGAAGATCGGCGCTGCCTGTATCGAGTTTCACCGTGCCCACGATTTCCTTTACCGTTACCGGTGAGTAATTTACTTTTCCCATGATGGCCTGCCGCACCTTCGACTGGCTGCCATCTGCTCCTATGAAAATATCGCCCGTTTCCACCTCTCCGTTTTCAAACACAGCTGCCACCGCCCTGCCGTTCTCGTATTCAAAATGAGAAAACGTTCTGCCAAAACAGGTCATATCAGGAGGAATGAGTGAATACAGGAAGTTCATCATCTCCGATCGCCTGATACATTTCCACTGCTGCAGCTTCAGGTGTTTGATCTCCTTGCCACCAGGCCTTCTAAGACTGAAAGCCTCCACCCTGTTCCCCGGCAAACGCACTTCCGTACCGTTCCGCAGTTCGGTTAAAATGTCTTTGCCTTCGTTATGCATGAGAAAAGCGTGCCCGCGTGACGGCACTGCAGTGGATCGTTCACAGACCACTACCTGGTGTTTTTTCCGGCTGAGCAGGATTCCCAGGGAAAGCCCGGCAATGCCTCCTCCCACGATGACGGCTTTCATGGATTGGGGTGTTGGTTGTGCAAATGGGATGTCGTAACCTTTACGAAGATAGCTAAATAGATGGTAAACAGTAATTAACCCACCGGATTAAACCGGAATTTAATGCGTTCAGCTGAACTGGATCTGCAACTGCTGCGTAATCTGAACCGCAGCTGTTGGCTTTACTGCGGGAATATTGGAAGCTGTAACACGAAACACAGCTGTAGGCTCATGACGCGAAGCAACGATCATCTCCACTCCGGCAGCGTGCGCATTGAAGAGTTGCTGCACAATTTCGGGTGTATTGTTTTGTTGCGAAAGGTGCGAGAGCACCAGGTGACTCATCCACGGTGCGCGGTGTTCAAGGAATAACTGCAGCGCTTCTTTATTGCTGAGGTGTCCATGGCCGCCGCTGATCCGCTTTTTCAGGTAATAGGGATAGCTGCCGTTCTGCAGCATCACCTCATCGTAATTCGACTCCAGGAAAGCTGCATGACATCGCTTGAAGTGATGAATGAGATTCGCGCAGGGCCGCCCGATATCTGTAAACACACCAACGTTCACCGCGCTGTCACTTATCACAAAACTGTAAGGATCGGCGGCATCATGAAACTTGCTGAAAGCTGTAACGGTAAGCCCGGCGATCTCAACGGGGTGGTTGCCTTCGAAAGTTTTCGAAAGATGCTTCTCCAGTTTGATCCTCCCGTTACGCCTGGTGGAATCGGTTACATAAACCGGCAGCTGGTGCTTCCGGCTCAGCAGTTCCACGCCTTTGATATGATCGGTATGCTCATGGCTGATAAAAATGGCTTTTACCCTCCGGAGATCCAGATCCAGTCTTTTCATGCGCGATTCAATCTCGCGGCAGCTCAGGCCTGCATCCACCAGCACCGCCGCGGTGTCATTGCCCACGTAGTAACTGTT
The DNA here is from genome assembly GCA_036375835.1 of Chitinophagaceae bacterium. Taxonomy (GTDB): domain Bacteria; phylum Bacteroidota; class Bacteroidia; order Chitinophagales; family Chitinophagaceae; genus JAEZDC01. Next base: position 1,962 of record DASVBM010000060.1, read on the forward strand.
ACCGTTACTTCCACTGTTCAGAGATGCGAAGAAAAGCCCCATAAGCAGGACAAAGAAACAGAATCGGCGGCGCAGATCTTCTGTTTTTCGCGGGAGTGAACAAATTAATATCCTGCCGATATATAACGCACGGATACTAGGCAAGGGCCTTTTTCACTGCCGGCGCTACCCGGGTGCCCAGCAGTTCAATAGCCCGCATGGCCTGGCCGTGTGGCATCGCGCCAAGACTGATCTGGGCAAGATAGCGGGTATGACCAAACAGCTCGTACTCGTATAATATCTTATCAACGACTTCTTCCGGCGAACCCACGATCAATGCGCCCTGCGGCGAAGTGCTGGCCTCGAACTGTGCGCGGGTGATCGGTGGCCAGCCCCGCTCGCGCCCGAGTTTTCCCATTGACGCGGCGTAAACCGGAAAATATTCATCCCTTGCCTGCCGGGCACTGTCTGCTATATAAGTGAGCGAGTTGATGCTGAGTTGCAGACTGTTTGCATCATGGCCGGCTGACCGGTATCGATCCCGGTAAAGATCAACGAATGGAACAAAACGGTCTGGTGTACCACCGATGATTGCCAGGGCCATCGGTAATCCAAACCCGGCAGCGCGCTCTACTGACTCCGGCGTTCCCCCGACTGCTACCCAGACCGGTAATCTTTCCTGGTAGGGACGAGGGAAGATCAAAGCGTTTTTTAGCGACTGCGTATGCCTTCCCTGCCAGCTTACCGGTTCCGATGCATTGATACGCAGCAGCATTTCCAGCTTTTCGGAAAACAGACTTTCGTAATCGGAAAGATCATATCCAAACAAAGGGAAGCTCTCAATAAAAGATCCGCGACCCACCATGATCTCGGCCCGGCCGCCAGATAACAGGTCAACGATTGAATATTGCTGGTACACGCGCACCGGATCATCGGAACTCAGCACCGATACCGCGCTGGACAAACGGATGCTCTTTGTCTTCATAGCCACCGCAGCAAGCACCACCGCAGGCGCCGAGACCGCGTAGTCGGGCCGGTGGTGCTCTCCAACCGCGAAAACATCCAGTCCCAGTTCATCAGCCAGCGCAGCCTCCTCCATCAGATTCATCATTCGCTGGTGGGCACTAAGCTTTTCTCCCGTTACCGGGTGCGCGTCGAGGTCCGCGAACGTGTAAATGCCTATTTCCATCGGGGTAAAATTAATCATCTTCATGCTCAGCCCGCTAACCCCTCAACCGGCGAATAATCAGCATTGTTTTTGCTCTCATTCTACATCCAATATGAATATCAACTCAAAAGCTGCGCATTCCACAGGTGACCAACCAGCCTGCCGGGATAATATCCGCCATCTGTCGGTTTACCTCTACCCGCAAACACCTTTCCTGCTCCGCCCGGGAAGTAATGATTACATCTTCAGGCTGAAAGCCGAGCTGAACAAGGATTTCAAGGTGGTGAACGGCATAACCCGCCTGGGGTTACTGGACCTGTTGCTGAAACTCCACAGATGCGACGTGGTTTATTTCAACTGGATCGAAGACGTTTCTGACAAACGCCTGGGTTTTCTCCAGGTTTTGCTGCTTTTCCTGATACTCTGCACCTGCAAGCTTACGGGTATCAGGATTGCCTGGTTTGTACACAACAATGTATCCCACCGGCGCAAAAACTGGAGGACGAAACAACTCGTCAGGAAAATGATGGCTGGTTTTTCCGATCATATTTTTTCGCATTCCACCACCCCCGACCTTCCGGGCGAAACAGAACTAAAAGTTTTCGACCATCCGGTGGAAGCGCTGCGATCTCAGGTAACGGGCAACAGCTACCGGTATGATCTGCTCATCTGGGGATCGGTGAGCCGTTATAAAGGCGTAGCGGATTTTGTAAGGTTTTGCCATGATCATAACTACCTGCGCAACCTGCGCATTCACATCGCGGGAGCGTTTGCAGGTGAGGAACTCTATGAAGACGTCATGAACTACCGGACTGAGAACATCACCGTTGTGAATAAAGTGCATTCGGAACAAGAGCTGGCTGCGCTCTTCAGTGAAAGCCGGTATATACTGTTTTGTTACCAGTCCGATTCGGTGCTCGCGTCTGCGGCGCTTTGTCACAGTTTATCGTACGGTAAAACAGTGATCGGACCGGATCGTGGCGCATTCCGCGACCTGCAGGGTAAAGGGCTTGCATTCACCTACCGTTCGTTTCATGAACTGCCCGAACTATTAGCCGATATGAAGGCAGCCAATATCTACGTGAACCAGGACAAACTCGATGACTATATCCGGCGAACCGGCTGGCAGCAATTTGGTAATTTCCTTCGCGACGAACTTTCGGGTACCGCTGTCGCTGAACCGGTAACACAAAGGACGGCAGAAGCCATATTGTGATCCGGACCCCCTATCGTTGTTCTATGCAAATGCCTCGGCAAGCGCAGCCGGCCATCCAAGCGTTCGTATCTATGCAATGACCGTGTTTCTTCGGGTAATCGGGCGCACTTGCGGATCGCGTCATCCCATTTTTTTTACCATGCGTTCTGTTCAATGGTGATCGTTCCTTGCGTCGCACACTTGTGCAGTGGCATGCGGATTTTTCCCGGTTCGGCCTGCAATTTCCCCTGTTCAGTACAATTCGTTTGCATGATAGCGGGCAGGGTTGCAGTTTTACTGCATCAAATGAAAACCGCTACAAATCACAGCAGGCAATGGCTGCTTCAGATTTAAAATACAAAATGAAAAACCAGGATCCGGCAAGCGCATCTGTAGTCAGCCGGTTCCCAACAACTATTCACAACATCAAAAAACAAGATCATGAAATCGTTCTGGAAGTTTACTATCGTCGCTCTCACAATTACGGCCTGCAGTAAATCTGCTTCAGGGCCTTCAGCAGTCCGGTTCCGGCTGCAGGCAAGCAATACCGCGACAGGCCTGGCTGCTAAACAGGATGCCGGCACTATAACCTGGAACTCGGGTACCGCCACACCGGGCAGTGTGAAGTTTGAAGCGAAGAAAGGCACCAGTGAAGTGGAGTTTACCACCAGCGGGCAGACCGTAAACCTGTTCCAGCTTTCGGACGTTTTCGGAAACATCACGCTGCCGGAAGGCAGTTACAGCGAGATAGAATTGAAGATGTCGCTGGATGGCAGTCTCAATTCGCCGGCGCTGGAACTGAATGGAACCTACAATGGTATACCGGTAAAATTCAGTCTTACCACGCCCCTGCTGCTGAAAGCCGAGAAAAACAATGTGACGGTTACAGGCGGATCATTCACCGCAGTTACGGATCTTAACCTCTCGCTCTATACCACCGGCATCACGCAGGGCATGATGAATTCGGCCACGCAGACCAACGGCGTGATCCTGATATCTTCTGCATCGAACAGCAGTTTGTACAATATCATCATCCAGAACATGGACCGGTTTCATCATGCGGAATTCGGACATGACTGATACCGACGGGTGAATTATTCCATGCTTTTGACTTTTTGCCTGTCCACTGATAAAAAGAAAAGTGCAGCCGTACGCATTGGCTGCACTTTCTGATTTAAAGGGTTTTGGATCATTAAAAGAATAAAAATCAGAAACGAAAACGCCGGATTCTTAACTCACCTCTTCGCGGTTCAGCAGTTCCCGTTCTTTTTCTTATTGCCCGGAGTTACCGGTATCCTCTTTCAATCATCTCCTGTA
>DASVBM010000165.1:0-3530 GCA_036375835.1 Chitinophagaceae bacterium
GCGCATCATTTCGATCGCGCTCCTGCTGATGTCGGCATCGGTGGTCTGGCTGAACGCAGTAACCGGAACAGGGAACACACGGATCACGCTTGCTGTAGAAACCTTTGCGATCGTCTTTTACTGCGTCTATGTATATACCGTGCTGGAATTACTGCAATTACCGATCACCATAGGCTGGATGAGCGAATGGCTGTACTGGATCTGCCTGCTCGTGCCTTCCTTCCTTTATATCAGGAGTGGGAATTGGAAGCATCGCAGGATCTGATAAACGCTGCATCGCAGCATAGAAACTTCAGTAAATGTGCTGGCTGTTACTCCTTCAGTTTATGAATGAGGTCAATGTATTCTTTCTTGGCTTCATCGCGTGACTTGCCCTTTAAAGAAGTCCATGCTTCGTATTTCGCCTTGGCAACAAAGTCGAATGCACCGGGTGGTTCAACGTTTACATCACCCTCGGTAGCCTGCTTGTAGAGAGAGTATAGTTTAAGAAGTGTTTCTGTACTGGGCTTGGCAGAAAGTGATTTGCTTTCAGCCACTGCCTGCTCAAATCCCTGGTCTATATCCATTGTCATAAGGCGTCAAAAGTAAGTTTATTTCATTTGATCGAGCATCTTTTTTCCTTCTGCTTTCCAGGCAGCGTCGTCACCGGTGCGCACGGGCATCTTTACCAGCCGGTTGAGTGTTTCTATCTCCTGCGTGGGCTGGTTATTATATTCATAAGCCTTAGCCAGTTCGTAATAGTTCTGGACAAAATACCTGTCCAGAAGCTTTACTTTTTCGAATAACTGAATGGCTGTTTCAATATTCCATTTGGCTATACCGCCGTAAATGGTCTTTGCGGCTGCTTTTTTGAGCAATGACGCTCTCGTCATATCGAAATGCCATTTACCCAGCAGAAAGGTGCCCCTGGCGTGCTCCGGGTTCTGTTCGAGGGCGAGGTCTGCAAACTCTTTCCATTTACGGAGGTATTCAACAGCCTCCTTGTCTTTTTCTTCAACTGTGCTCATTTTCCATGATGCAAGTGCTACCAGGTAGTATGCATCCGCGCTGCCCGTATCAACGGCTTTGAAAGCGGTGTTGGCATAATCCAGCGCGGCCCGGAAGTACGAGAGCTTATCCTTATCCTTTAACTGCCTGCTTCCGATCGCAGCATTCAGTTCGGTTAACCGGAACAGCGCCCAGAAGTTATCCGGTGAAAGCTGCAGCACCTCTTTGTATTTCTCTATCGCTTCCTGTTCTTTGATCTGCTTGTCAAAGTTGTCGGCCTGCTTGAGCAAGACGTTCACGTCCTGGCCGAAAGCCAGTTGCGCCAACAGCAAAAAAGCGAAAAGGGAGATTGTTTTCATGCAAGGGGTTTATTCCATTCAAAACTAACACCGACAGTGCCTTCAAAACTGTTAACGGGAGGATATAATTTCCGAATGCTTATCCGTATGCCGGTCACCTGCGGGTATTGCAACCGGATCTCATCTGAAATCTCCGTAGCGATGGTTTCCAGTAGCGGCGTAGGTATGGCCATTCTTCGCTTCACCATTTCATACAGACTCGTGTAATCCATTGTATCGCCAAGCTGGTATACGGGCAAGGCTGCGGGAATAAACGAAACAGAAAGGTCTGCTTCATATTCGTTGCCAAGAATCCTTTCTTCCGGAAATACGCCATGAAAGGCGTGAAAACGCAGCCGTCGCAATTCTATCGATAACATGCTGCGAAATTACTGGATCAGCCGGAATGGCGGGTTAACGCCTCGCCGCGGTCTGTTGCTGCGGAATCGCGCCATAACGCTTGTTGCGAATGAGCCAGCTCGCGCACTGGTAGTAAGCGATGGCTTTACGTGCAAGCGAGTCGTTGACTGGTATGTCTTTCGAATCTCCTTTTGCAAAATCGGGTTTCTGCATCACCAGTTCCTTCATCGGCTTTTGAATAACGAGGTATTCATTCGTCAGCAGTCCCAGCCCCTGGTAAGTGCTGATGAAAGCGGTTTCGCGGCCTTTCTCCGCATGCAGAACGTCTTTCCCGAAGAATTTGGTTTTATAGTTCAGGTTCAGCAGGCCAAGAATAGTTGGCGCGATATCGATCTGCGCGGTAAGGCGGTCTTCCACACGCGGTTCGACGATTCCTGGCGCATAGATCCACATCGGGATATGATAACTGGGAACGGGAAGTGAAACGTTCCCGGCAACGGATGCACAGTGATCGGCAACAATTACAAAGATGGTATTACTGAACCAGGGCTTTTTCCGGGCTTCCTGAAGAAAATAATTGATCGCGTAGTCTGTATATTTTACTGCCCCTTCCCTGCTCTGGCTTTTCGGAGATATGTCGATCTTGTTTTCGGGATAACTATACGGTCGGTGATTTGAAACCGTCATCACCTGGGTAAAGAACGGTTTGCCGCCGGCATGATTCTCATCCAGCTTTGTCAATGCAAGTCTGAAGGCGTCTTCGTCACACACGCCCCAGATATTCTGGTACTGGATGTCTTTTTCCGCAATAGCCCTGCGGTCTATCACTTCATAACCATTGCTGCCGAAAAACTGCTGCATATTGTCGAAATAGCTGTAACCACCATAAATGTACTGATCGGTATAACCCTTCGACTGCAGCACGCTGGCCAGCGAGAAAAGGTTCTCATTATTCGGCCGCTTCACCAGGCTCTGGCCGGGAGTCGGCGGAATGGATAATGACAGGGCTTCCAGCCCGCGCACCGTGCGGGTACCGGAAGAATACAGGTTACGGAAAAATAAAGAATGCGGTATCAGAGAATCGAGATAAGGCGTGATATGCTGATCATTTCCAAAATAACCCAGGTAGTTCGCACTGAAACTTTCTACCGAGATCATCACGATGTTGTACTTCTTTTCTTCACCCGGGTATTTTATTTCTCTTTCGATATTAAACAGGTCATCGCTGGTAAACCTGCTGTAAGGCTCCTGCAGTTCGCGCCGAAGGATCGTAAACGCTTCCTTATCGTCTATCGTCCTGAAGAAACGGTAATAATCCAGGTCGTTGTTCCGGTATGCTGCAAAAAACTGGTAGATGCCATTACCCGCCAGTTCGTTGGCAACCTCGTTGCGGCTGAAATTCCGCCAGTCGCTTCCTACGGCCAGGTAAACCAATACCGCGGCCAGTATATAAGACGAAGCCGCGATGGTCCGTGAACGGAAGTTTCCTGCAGCGGTAACGGAGGCGGCAAGCTTTTTCCGAACCATGAGTACAATCGCTGCGGTTACCAGCACCACCGCCGAGACGATGGGAACCATCGGGTACGACTCGCGGATATTCCCGACTACTTCATTGGTATATACCAGGTAGTCCACCGCGATGAAATTGTAACGGCTGGTAAACTCGTCCCAGAAAAAATATTCACTCACCGCATTAAAACAAAGAATGAATACCGCTACGGAAAACAGCGTGTACAGGATAATCTTTCTCCAGCCGATCCTGGAATGTTTTCCTGCAAAAGCGAGTACCACGAACACAGCGAGACGGAATACCAGGTAGTAGAGGACGATCCGGTATAATGCACC
>DASVBM010000322.1:0-2575 GCA_036375835.1 Chitinophagaceae bacterium
TAATGGTGTTGCTTCAATCACGCCAGCGATGATCGATGGTGGCAGCAATGATAACTGCAGTCCGCTGACCCTTTCTGCTTCCAGGCTGAATTTCAGTTGCGCGGATATCGGTAATCAAACGGTAACGCTTACGGTAACTGATGTTTCCGGTAACAGCAGCAGCTGCGATGCTACCGTAACGGTGAAGGGTGAGATACCAACCTGCCGTATTACGTCGGTGCCGTCCAGCAACGTGTATACAGGCGGCGTATCGACCAATCTTTATCTTGGTTATGGAGCGCAACAGACCACACTGCAACTGGATGTGCCTGCAAGCGGTGCGCCTTACACCTTCCTGTGGAGTGGTAATGGCGTGGCGAACCTCAGCAGCACCGCAGCCCAGTCACCGGTGTTTGCTCCGGTTGCTGCGGGCAGCTATACATTCACGGTGTTTATCACCAACCGTTATGGCTGTACAACAACCTGCACCATCAGCATCTGCGTAACGGATATCCGGGTACCAGGCAGGAGCGGAACCTGGGATGGTAAGAAGGTATATGTATGCCATGTGCCGCCGGGCAATCCGGGCAATACCCAGACGCTGGAGATCAGTGTGAACGCAGTGCCTGCACACATCGGACCTTCAGGTCATGCTACAGACAGGCTGGGTCGCTGCGACCAGACACCTTGCGGCGGAGTAATCAGCAAGCCTCCGGTGGCCACACCTGTAAAAACCAGTGCTGCGGAACTCGTAGTGAAACTTTCACCGAATCCAACCAGCAGCCAGTTCGCGCTGCAGGTGATGAGCCCGGACCAGCGTACACCGGTATTGGTGCGCGTAATGAATGCCCTGGGTAAACTGGTGGATGTTCAGCAGACCACAATCGGCGAGGTTCTGCGGTTTGGCAGCAACTACGTAAGTGGCACCTACTTTATTGAAGTAGTGCAGGGTGACCAGAAAAAAGTAGTGCAGGGAGTGAAGGCGAATTAAGGAACTGCTTTGGATGGAATACCGGGGCCCCGCATCGCGGGGCCCCTTTTTTTATCGTAAAGGAGCAAGCAAATGGTTGAAATACGCAGGGGCAAGTTGAAGCCTGCTGCCATACCAGCTGAACATTTCGCCGTCTGCCAGTAAAACTTTTGCTGCCGGCAATGCGGCCTGCAACGCATCCCGGTGAACGGTATTAAAAGGGTAGGGCTCGGAACTCAGCAGCACGAGTTCAACACCCAGTGCGCTCAATTCTTCAACAGATGTCTCCGGATATCGTTGCCGGGTTCCAAATACATTCCGGAAACCGCAGCGGTGCATCATGTCGTGAATGAACGTGCCGCCTGCGACCGCCATATAGGGATCTTTCCAGATGAGGTAGGCAGTTTTGGGAGCGTGTCGCAGCGGAACTAACGCATCGAATTGCCGACTGATGTTTTCAATAATCAGCGATGCAGCGGCAGCGGTGGCGGTCATTGATCCTATCGCAGCGATCATTTCAGTTGCATCTCCGAGGCTGTTTACATCGCTCACCCACACCGGCGCACAGTTACGCAGTATCTCTACCTGTTCCTTTACATTTTCCTCTTTGTTCGCAATAATGAGGTCGGGGTTCAGTCCGGCGATAGTATCAATCTTCAGGTCTTTCGTTCCGCCAACTCTGGTTTTTGAACGGAACCACTGCTGCGGATGTACGCAGAATTTTGTGATGCCGGCCACACGGTCACCGAGACCAAGATCGTAGAGCAGCTCTGTCTGCGAGGGTACCAGGGAGACGATCCGCGCAGGGGCGGCATCAGGAATCTCAACCGTGTTTCCAAGCTGATCGTTCAGGATTCGCATGATGGCTGAATAAAGTTCAGAACGCTGAAGTGAGTGACACAACGGAAGCCGGGAAGGTATCCGCAGCCGGTTTCACAATCCTACTTCGCGAGACTTTGAATAACGTCGTATTTCGTTACGATGTGCAGGTCGCCCTTCTCGTCCTTCGCCAGCACCGCACCGGTTTCCTTATTCATCAGGCTGCCGAGCCGCTCCACCGGTGTGTCGAAAGCCACTACCGGGAACGGTTTTTCCATCACCGATGCTACTGTCTCGTTCGCAATTCCCGGGTTTGAAAACACTTTCAGGAATAAACCGGTTTCACTCACGGAACCTACCGGCCCGGTGCTATCGATCACGGGTATGTGTTCGATATCGTATTTCTTCATCAGTTCCACCGCGTCTGCCACCGTCCGTTCCGGTTCGATGGTTACGAGTTTCTTGCCGCTGCGGGCATTGACTATGTCTTTGAACGTTTTGACTTCCAGGAAGCCGCGTTCCATCATCCACTGGTCATTGTATATCTTGGCAACATAGCGGCTGCCGTGGTCGTGGAAGATGCAGACCACCACGTCGTCTTTTTTCAGTTTGTCCTTCAGCTGCATCAGTCCCTGCAGGCAGCTTCCGGCGCTGTACCCACAGAACAGTCCTTCCTCTTTCGCCAGTCGGCGGGCCATGACTGCGCCATCCTTATCGGTCACCTGTTCAAAATGATCGATGACGCTCATGTCGTAGTTCTCCGGTACGAAGTCTTCGCCGAAACCTTCAGAGATATAGGGATGCACT
>DASVBM010000262.1:0-6297 GCA_036375835.1 Chitinophagaceae bacterium
TCTATCATTGAACCTGAACGGCCTGGTGCTTCAGCTGATGGGAACCGGGTGGAAGGCTGTACCGGGCCGAATCCTTGTTTTGGTTTTCCTTAATAAACCGCTGCTCCGGTGGCATGGTTACTGTGCCTCTTAATGGAAAAATGTATTATGGGAGGAAGAGGATCTAATAACAAACACGGAAGCGCCGGCAGGGGTGCTTCCAATCAAAGTAACCAGCGTTTTGTAACAGACGGTCAGCGCGAACCGGCATCAAATCATCACCGCAGGCCGGCTGAGGAGCGAAGAATAGAGATACAGGTGGATCAGACACCGTATATTCTCCAGGTTACGCCTTTCAATTTCAATGAGGAAGTACGGTATCACGTCAGTTATAACGGCAGCCCTGATATTTTATTTGCATGGGATAACCGCGTCGGGCATTTTGCGGCATTTGGAGACGAGGCCGCTACCCTGCCAGACAACCTGGAACTTGAAATAGCCAGGAAGCTGCAGCAGATGATGAAGAAGGATATGGTGGCTTAACGGTTTACCAAACCAGCTGAAGCAGAACGGGTACGAGGTGTACCATTCCCGCTTCAGCTGGTTGCTTTTTACATGCTCCTGCGGTACTGCCCGCCCACTTCGTATAATGCGTGCGTGATCTGTCCTAATGAACAATATTTTACCGTTTCCATCAGCTCCTCGAAGAGGTTGCCGTTTTCAATTGCCACCTGCTGAAGCCGTTTCAGGGCTTGTTTGCTTTTTCCTTCATTCCGATTCCAGAATGCCTGCAGATTCTGAATCTGCTGCTCCTTCTCCTCGGTAGTGGAGCGGATCACCTCGCCGGGTATAACAGTAGGAGAGCCTTTCTTATTGAGGAAAGTATTCACACCCACAATCGGCAGTTCGCCGGTGTGTTTCTGGTGTTCGTAGTAAAGGCTTTCCTCCTGGATCTTGTTGCGCTGGTACATTCGTTCCATCGCTCCCAGCACGCCGCCTCTTTCGGTGATTCGGTCAAATTCGGACAGCACGGCTTCTTCCACCAGATCGGTAAGTTCTTCAATAAGGAATGATCCCTGGTTCGGATTTTCATTCTTCGCGGTACCGAGTTCGCGGTTGATGATGAGCTGGATGGCCATTGCCCTGCGCACACTTTCTTCTGTAGGTGTGGTGATCGCTTCATCGTATGCATTTGTATGAAGCGAGTTGCAGTTATCATAGATTGCGTAAAGGGCCTGTAGCGTGGTGCGGATGTCGTTAAAATCTATCTCCTGCGCATGCAGTGAACGCCCTGAGGTCTGTATATGGTATTTCAGCTTCTGTGACCGGTCGTTACCCTTGTATTTATACTTCATCGCCTTTGCCCAGATTCTCCTGGCAACCCTGCCGATCACGCTGTATTCGGGATCCATGCCGTTGCTGAAAAAGAAAGACAGGTTCGGAGCGAAATCATCGATATGCATGCCACGGCTCAGGTAGTATTCAACGTAGGTGAAACCGTTTGCGAGCGTGAATGCAAGCTGGGAGACCGGGTTGGCACCGGCCTCAGCGATGTGATAACCGCTGATGGATACGCTATAGAAGTTGCGGACCTTCTTTTCGATAAAATACTGCTGTACGTCCCCCATCATCTTCAGTGCGAATTCGGTAGAGAATATGCAGGTATTCTGGGCCTGGTCTTCTTTGAGGATGTCGGCCTGCACCGTGCCGCGTACCTGTGACAGGGCGCGGGAACGGATCTCTGCGTAAACTTCAGCTGGCAATACCTCGTCTCCACTTAAGCCGAGCAGCTTCAATCCGAGGCCATTATTACCTTCCGGCAGTCTCTCCGGTGCAGCGGGATTATAATAAACCGGCTGCGCAGCGTGGCGATATTTCATTTCCGAAACCTTCTTCACCTGGTCCCAGAGTCCGTTTTGTTCAATGTATTTCTCGCATTCCTGGTCAATAGCCGCGTTCATGAAAAATGCGAGTATTATGGGAGCGGGTCCATTGATCGTCATGCTCACCGAGGTGCGGGGATCGCAGAGATCAAACCCGCTGTATAATTTTTTTGCGTCGTCGACGGTGGCGATACTCACACCGCTGTTACCCACCTTTCCGTATATATCGGGACGGTGATCGGGATCTTCGCCATACAGGGTTACGCTGTCGAAGGCCGTTGACAGGCGATGCGCCGGCTGTCCCAGCGAAACATAGTGGAAGCGCTTATTGGTGCGTTCCGGCCCGCCCTCGCCGGCGAACATCCGCGTTGGGTCTTCACCCTGACGCTTCAGCTCAAATACACCCGCGGTATAAGGAAAAGAACCGGGAACGTTTTCCTGGAGCTGCCAGCGCAGGATATCGCCCCAGTCGCTGTACCTGGGTAATACTACTTTGGGTATCAGGGTGCCGCTGAGCGACTTACTGGTGAGCGGCTGCCGTATCACCTTGTCACGCACCCGGTATTCGAAAAATTCCGATTTGTATTGTTGCTGAACAGCGGGCCAGTGCTCTACCAGCTTCTTACATTCAGGGTGCAGTTGTTCTTCATAACGGTTGCGAAGCTGCAGCAGCTCGGGAATATTGCTTGTTTCTTTCTCGCCGATCACTCCGCTGATGCGGTACAGTTTCGATGCGATGGTGCATTGTTCGTTTACCCAGCTGTCATAACCGCGGTTATTCTCTGCGATCTCGGAAAGGTAGCGGACCCGTTTGGGCGGAATGATCTGCGAACGCGTGGTGGTATCTTTGGTATGGGGGTGTAACTCCATCTTTCCGAAATGCACCTTCGTTTTGTTGTCGATGGCCACCAGTAATTTTTCAAACAATTCATTTACGCCGGCGTCGTTGAATTGTGCCGCGATGGTACCAACGATCGGCAGTTCCTCGTCGCGGGCTGTAAACAACTGGTGATTTCGCTTGTATTGCTTTCGCACGTCATGCAGCGCATCGAGCGCGCCCGCCTTGTCGAATTTATTGATGCAGACTACGTCGGCATAGTCCAGCATATTGATCTTTTCCAGCTGTGAAGCGGCGCCGTATTCGGGTGTCATCACGTAAAGGCTCACGTCGCAGTAATCGAGGATCGAAGCATCGCTTTGCCCCACGCCCGCACTCTCCAGGATGATGAAATCAAATGCAGCACTGCGGCAGATATCGATCGCATCCTGAACGGCACTGCTGAGCGCGGTATTGTCGTCCCGCGTTGCCAGGCTCCGCATATATGCCCGGGGATGGGATATAGAGTTCATGCGTATCCGGTCTCCAAGCAAAGCCCCACCGGTTTTCTTCTTCGATGGATCAACGGAAATGACCGCAATGGTCTTGTCGTCGAAAGCATGCAGGAATCTCCGTACGATCTCGTCGGTCACAGAACTTTTTCCCGCACCACCGGTACCGGTAATACCCAGTACAGGTGCTTTGCTGCTGGCTTTGACCTCGCCCTTCGCAACCATACCGTTCTCTACATTGGTGATCATCCGGGCTATTTTGCGCACGTCGCGTACTTCGCCCAGCGTCATCGGTGCAGGATAGTTACCGTTACCATTTAAATTGTAATCGCATTGCCGGATCACGTCTTCTATCATTCCTTCCAGTCCCATATGCCGGCCGTCGTCGGGCGAGTAGATCCGGGTAATGCCATATTGATGTAACTCGCGGATCTCCTCAGGCAGGATGGTTCCGCCGCCGCCACCGAAGATCTTGATATGTCCGCAGCCGTTTTCGTCAAGCAGGTCTTTCATGTATTTGAAAAACTCAACGTGTCCCCCCTGGTACGAGGTGATCGCAATGCCCTGCGCATCTTCTTCTATCGCGCATTCTACAATTTCCTTTACGGACCGGTTGTGGCCAAGGTGGATGATCTCCGCGCCCTTGCTTTGCAGGATCCGGCGCATGATATTGATCGCCGCATCGTGCCCGTCGAAAAGGGAAGCAGCCGTTACAATTCTTACTTTATGATTGGGTGTATAAGCCATATAGTCGCTTTCGAGGGCTCAAAATTAGTGTATTGCCGCGCAATGTGAACAACCGTTAGTATTGGCGCCCCGGCTGGACCCGCCCCCGCTGCGACTTGCGTTCAATCACCTAACTTTCAGCCGTAAAAGAACAGCATGGAATTGGAAATCATCGTTGAAGAAGCACTGAATTATTCAGTTATCACCCTCCGCAATAACCGCTCGGGTTATGAAGCCGAGATTTATACCTTCGGCGCCCTGCTCAATGCGTTGCGATTTCCATTCCGCCAGTCGGTGATCAACGTCGTGGAAGGATATCAGTCGCCCGCGGATGCGCAGCGGGAAATGGTGCCGTTTTTCCGGAGCGCGAAGCTCAGCCCTTTTGTCTGCCGGATGCGCAATGGAACCTACCGCTTTGACGGAAACGATTATAAGGTGGAGAAATTCTACCTGGGCGAACATGCCCTGCACGGCCTGTTGTATGATGCGGTTTATCGTATAACTGAAAGCCGCACTGACCAGGAAAGCGCATCGGTAGTGCTGCATCATCATTACGACGGGTCTGATAACGGATATCCTTTTGAATTCGATATCTCAGTGGAGTGGAGCCTTTCGGCAGCCAATGTACTTTCCTGCACTACCACCGTATCGCATACAAACCAGTTTGCGATCCCTTATGCCGATGGATGGCATCCGTATTTTATGTTAGACAGCAATATCGATGAATGTTACCTGCAAATGGATTCCAGCCGCATGGTGCAGTTTGATGGCGCACTGATCCCGACCGGGAATATCGTAAGCGACAACCGTTTCAGGGAAAAACATTTTCTGAAAGACGTGTTCCTGGATAACTGCTTTGTGCTGGAGCAGTCGGAGATGCCCCGGGTGGTGCTGAGCAGCGAGCAGCTTAGGCTGACCATCATTCCGGAAATATCTTATCCCTACCTGCAGGTATACACTCCCGAGCACCGCCGCAGCATTGCGCTGGAGAATCTCAGCGGTATTCCCGACTGTTTTAATAATGGAATCGGGCTGAAGATGATCAGCCCGAATGAAACTGCTTCATTCACCACGCATTATCATGCCGCGGTGGCAGAATAAAGTATTTAAAGAGTCCGCGGAGCAGCAGAATTTTTTACAAAGTCACTACCGCGATCATACTGATCTCCACGTTCACTCCTTTGGGCAGTCCCTTTACCGCAATGGTTTCGCGGGCCGGGTAGTCTCCGTTAAAATACGAGCCATAGATTTCGTTCACTTCCGCAAACAGGCTCATATCGCTCAGGAAAATGGTGGTCTTCACCACGTGCTCGAAGGTGAGTTTCGCTTCGTCAAGTATAGCCTTCAGGTTCTGCATCACGCGATGCGTTTCATCGTGCAGGCTGCCCTGTATCAACTGGTTGGAAACGGGATCGATGGCGATCTGGCCGCTGATGTATAGATTTTCACCGGTGCGCACCGCCTGGTTGTAAGGGCCGATGGGCGCAGGTGCTTTGTCTGTTCGGATAACCTGTTTCATGAGTGATAATTGATTTTCATTTATTCCCCCGGCAAATTGACTGAATTTCCATCAACTGTCCAACCTATTTTTGCTCCTCAACCTGCATTATGAAAATAGCGGTAAGGGCAACGGAAAAGCAAAAGGCAGAGTGGCTTTCAAAAGCCACTGCAGGAAACATCGAAATCAGCTGGGTGACCACAGATATTCCTGCGGCGGATGCATATTTCGACCTCCTGTTTGAGGAGATGGATCCTTTGTTTGCCGCAGTGCAAGACCGGCCGGTGTTTGTGAGTGGCGTTCTCACTACGCTGCAGCAGTTGCCGCCAAACGTTTCCCGCATCAATGCCTGGAATGGATTTATTGCGCGCGATACCATCGAAGTCGTTTTGAGGGAGGGTGCCTCAGCAATACTTGAAGCGCTTGGCTGGAAATACCGGGAAGTTCCTGACGTGCCCGGGATGATAGCTGCCCGCGCCATCAGCATGATTATTAGCGAGGCCTATTTTGCATGGGGTGAAGGGGTGAGTTCAAAAGAAGATATTGATACCGCCATGAAGCTCGGTACCAATTATCCTTATGGCCCTTTTGAATGGAGTGAGAAGATCGGGTTGCATCTTTTTTACCGTTTACTCCGCTGCCTGGCTGCAACAGACGAACGCTACCAGCCCGCGCCGGCAATGGAACAGGAATTAAAAGCGATAGCCTGATGGCACTGATATTAAATATTGATACCGCAACAGGTTTCGCCAGTGTATGTCTTTCGAAAGATGCAGTGATGATGGGCATGGAAACCAGCTCCGAAATGAAAGATCACGCCGCATTTATTCAACCTGCCATCCGCCGGCTAATGTCACGCGCCGGTCATCCGCTCAGTGCACT
>DASVBM010000231.1:0-6981 GCA_036375835.1 Chitinophagaceae bacterium
CCGCCGCCGATTATCGCAAGTAAAAACCCTTCGCTCAGAAATATACTCTGGATATAGCCGCGGTCAGCGCCCATTGCTTTGAGTACGGCGATATCTTTTTGCTTTTCCAGGACCAGCATGGTAAGCGCACCGATCATGTTGAATGCCGCTACCACCAGTATCAGGCAGAGGATGCCGTAAATTACCCATTTCTCCATCTGCATCACCGTATAGAGGCTGAGGTTCTGTTCGTAGCGGCTCTCCACGCGGTATCCGTCGCCGAGCAGTTGCTGCAGCTTTTCTTTCACCTCGTCAATGTGCGATTCACTCCCCCCGCTGGTCACGATCTCTGCACCGGTATACTCGTCCGGCTGCATGTCCAGCATGTATTTCATGAACGCGAGATTGGTGAACGCGTATTTGTTATCAAATTCCTGCTGAACGGTGAATGTGCCCGTGACATCGATATTTTCTGAGTATAAAGCGTCTTCGGTGCGAAGGCTGGAGGCTTTGCGGTTCGGAAGATATACCACCAGCGGGTAAAAATTCGCGGTGGGATCAACCGCTACCGCGCTTTCTATGCCGGCACCCACCAGCAGGGCGGGCGCATCCACCGTGCCCAGGTCATATTCTCCCCGCGCCACGTGTGTATGCACACGGTTAACGGTAACGTAATTGTCGTCAACGCCTTTGAGAAAGATAATGCTCTGTGCATCCTGGTTCTTCAATACCGCTTTTTCCTCGGCCATCAGGCTCAGGCCCTTCACTCCCTCCACGCGGCGTATGGAGTCGAGCTGCGATCTGGTAAGCCGGCAGACCTTGCCCTGAGCAGCGGTGATCTTGATATCGGAATAAAAATCGCCATAGAGGCTTTTCACCAGGTCTTCGAACCCGTTGAATACGCTGAGCACAATGATCAGTGCCGCCGTACCCACGCCAATCGCCAGCACGCTGATCCAGGCGATGATATTGATCGCGTTGGTAGACTTCTTCGATTTGAAATACCTCCAGGCAAAAAGAAAGTTCAAATGATATTTTTTTGAGGTCGGCTGCAGTGCGCCTGGCATCGTTCCTTGCGTCGCACACTTCAGCTGTTGGTTTTCACTTGAGCAACGGCGCTGCTACTCCTGCTTCCCTTCGTCCTTTGAATCGTTTTCGTGCAGCTTCTTAAACAGCTCTTCCATTTTAAAGACGTGATCCAGGGTATCGTCGCGGTAGAAATGAAGTACCGGCATGCGCCTCAGCTGGTGCTTTACTTTTTCGGTAAGATGTTTTTTTATCTCCCAGCTCCTGTCTTCGATGGCTTTCATGGTTGCCTCGGCGTCCTTCACCTGGAACACGCTCAGGTAGATCCTTGCCTCCAGCAGGTCCGGCGTCACTTTCACCGACGAGATCGAAACCATGCCGCCATTCATCATGTTCAGCCCCATACGCCTGAATATTTCATTCAGTTCCTCCTGCAGTACCGCTGCTACCTGCTTCTGCCTTTTCCCTTCCTGCATATGCTATTTTAAATATTGATTCAATCCGTTTGCCACAAATGTCCGCTTTTCCCTCATTGCCCGCGTCAAAAGCTTTTCGTTCTCAGCCATTTTATCCCTTGGCGCCTCCTTATGGTAGAGGTGATAAATGATGGCGGCGAAGCGCAGGAAATGCAGCTTTACACCAGCATTGCAGAGCCGGATGGCAAGGTCGTTGTCTTCCTTGCCCCAGCCGGAATAATTTTCATCGTAACCGTTCACTTTAACCAGGTCGGTCTTCCAGAACGACATATTTGCCCCGAGCACATACTTCGCCTGGGATAAACCCTGTTGCCAGTAATAATTAAGTAAAGCAGCCGGCAGATTCCGTAGCGCGTTGTATTGCTTTTCCAGCCGGTATTTGCCGGCCTGGCTGATGTTTTTAGTTTGAAAAAGCTCGCGGCTGTCGGCCGGGTTCAGCAGGCTCCTTGCACCACTGAGGAAGCAACCTTTCCGTGCAAAGCGCAGGTGGTCTTTCACCAAATCGCGATGGAATACCAGGTCACCATCTGCCTGTATGATGTATTCCCCGGAGGCCGCCGCAAAGGACCGGTTCCGGATCCGCGCGAGTTGAAAGCCTTCATCCGGCTGCCAGACGTGAAGCAGCGGCACCGGGAAACGCTGTTGAAACTGTTTCACCAGGGCCGCGGTGTCTGGCCCTGAGCCATCATCGCCGATGATCACCTCGTCCGGCATCCTGGTTTGCGTCAACACGCTTTCCAGGCAAAGTTCCAATGCCTCCGGCCAGTTATAAGTTGAAACGCATAAGCTGATTCTGGGAACGTTCTTCATACGCTGTAGCTGCAAATGTAACGTGAACAAATTGCTGGTGTTTAATTACCTTGCGAGCCATAGTACAACCTGAATGAGAATACTCCGGCGCTTACTGCCTTATGCGAGGCCATTACATCATTTTATCCCCGAGTATGTCATTTATACGGTATTCGGAATTCTTTTCGGGCTGGTGAACTTTGCTTTGCTGGTTCCTATTCTGGACCTGTTGTTCAACCAGAGCAGCTCCGGGCCGGTAATGGCAAAGCCGGAATTTTCATTTTCGATTGATTATCTCAAAAACCTGTTTTACTACCATTTCAATTCAACCATCGCGGAACACGGTAAATTCAACGCGCTGCTGTTCGTCTGCGCCATAGCCGGCAGCTGCATTTTACTTTCGAATATTTTCCGGTACCTCGCGGTGAAAGTACTGATACGCCTCAGGCTGAGGATGATGTACGGTGTCAGGAATGACCTGTTTAACAAGTACATGCACCAGAGCCTCCGTTTCCATCACGATCAACCGAAGGGTGAATCGATGATGATCATGACCAGCGAAGTGCAGGAGATCGAAGGCTCGGTGATCAACTCACTGCAGGTCTGGCTGCGCGATCCGCTGTATGTGATCGCTTATTTCGGCGTGCTCATGTACTGGTCGGCACAGTTGACCCTGTTCACCCTTATCTTCCTGCCGGTAACCGGGCTGCTGATCACGTCCATCACGCGCAAGCTGAAGAAGCTCAGTTATTTCAGCCAGGACATGATGAGCATTATGGTGAGCCTGGTAAACGAATGCATGCATGGTATCCGGCAGGTACAGAGTTTTACGGCGGAAAAGCTGATGCTGAAACGTTTTGAAGACACGAACAGGCGATTCTCGCAGAACAGCAAACAGCTGTTTTCAAAAAAAGAACTTGCCTCACCCGTTTCTGAAGTGCTGGGGGTTTTCGCGGCGCTGATACTGATCCTTTTCGGAGGTTACCTGATCCTGAACGGCAACAGCGACCTCACGGGACAATCCTTCATTTCTTACCTGATCCTGTACACGCAGATCATGCAGCCGCTGAAAAACATTTCGCAGACCTCCAGCAATATCCAGCGCGGAATCGCCGCAACCGAACGGATCTTTAAAGTGCTGGACGCGGAAACGGAAATAAAGGATACGCCGGGTGCAACAGAAAAAACTTCTTTCCAGCGGGGAATATCCGTCAGCGATATCAGCTTCGCCTACGAACAGAAGCAGGTGATCAAAAACATTTCTCTGGAAATACCGGAAGGAAAGAAGATCGCGCTGGTGGGTGCCAGCGGCAGCGGGAAATCAACGCTGGTTGACCTTATCTGCCGGTATTATGACGTGCAGCAGGGAAGCATCAGTATTGATGGAACCGATATCCGGAACATAAAGTTGTCTTCACTCCGTCACCTGATCAGCTTCGTTTCGCAGAATACCTTTCTGTTCAACGATACCATTGCCAACAATATCGCGCTGGGAATGCCGGGCGCGAAGCTGGAAGATATCATGCAGGCAGCCAGGATCGCCAATGCCCATGATTTCATCGTGCATACAGAAAACGGTTACGATACTATTATCGGCGAAGGCGGCCTGAAGCTGAGCGGCGGGCAGCGGCAACGGATCACAATAGCCCGGGCGATACTGAAAAACGCGCCGATACTGATACTCGACGAAGCCACATCCGCACTGGATACCGAAAGTGAAAGACTGGTGCAGGACGCTATCAATAAAATGATGGAGAACCGCACCTCTATCGTCATCGCACACCGCTTATCCACCGTCAGGCATACAGACGAGATCATCGTGATGCAGCATGGTGAGATCGCTGAAAGAGGCAGCCACGACGATCTGATTGCCAGGGGTGGCATTTACAAAAAGCTGGTTGACCTGCAGGAAGTGAAATAGCTGCACAGGGTTCAGAACGCCGAAGTGAGTGACACAACAGGCGATGACATGAAATACCCCGGCCGGCTATTCAATAAAAAAGGCTGCTCCTGCGAACAGCCTTCCAATCAAATAAACTGAATTCTATTCATTCCCTGGCTTCACCAGTCCGAGCTTTGCCTCCAGGCTAAGCGTGGCGTGGGGAACTGCGCGCAGGCGGGCTTTGTCGATCAGCTTACCGGTAACGCGGCAGATGCCATAGGTTTTGTTCTCGATCCTGATCAGCGCTTTCTCCAGGTGGTCGATATACTGGATCTGGCGGCTTGCCATCTGGCTGAGTTGTTCGCGCTCCATACTCATGCTGCCGTCTTCCATGGTCATGTAACGATTGTCTGTCTCGTCACCGCCCATCTCGTCTTTGCGCGTGATCAGTCCCTGTAAATACGCCAGTTCCTTCTTCGCCGCTTCCAGTTTCTTATTGATAAGTTCCCTGAACTCGTTCAATTCTGCATCGCTGTATCTCACTAGTGGTTCGTTTGTTTTATTAGTCTCTTTACGCTGGTCTAGTGGCGTATAGCCTGGTTGATATGGAACACTTGTCTTAACTGTGGTCTTCGGTATTTTCACTTCCTTCGCCGGTTCGTCCTTCTTTGGCGGGCGGATGAAACCCCTTGGCTTCAGTTCCGGTGCCCTTCTCGGATCGGGAAAAGGTTGCGGAGCTGGTTTGGGTTTCGGCGCTCTCGCCGGTTTCGGAGCTGGTGCCGGTTTGGCGGCCTTCGGTGGTTTCACGGCTTTTGCCGGTGCCGCTTTAGGCGCTTCCTTTTTTGCCGCTTTCGCAGCAGGTTTGGGTGTTGGCCTGGCTACTGCCTTCACATTCTTCTGAGATGCACTCTTTACCGGAACTGCTTTCTTCGCAGTTTTCTTTACCGGTTTGGACGGTGCAGCCTTCTTCGCTCCCACAGATTTTGCTACCGGTTTGGCCACTTTCTTCGCTGGCGCTTTTTTAGCCGGAATCGCTTTCTTGGCGATCGGCCTGGCAGCCTTCTTAGCAGGTACAACTTTTTTGCCAGCAGGCTTGGAAGCCGGTTTTTTCGCCGGAGACGCTTTTTTTACTGGCCTGGAGCTTTTCGCAGCTGGTTTAGATGCTTTTTTGGGGGCTTTTTTTGTAGCCATAGTTACCCTTTTTTGGTTACCCTCACTCTTAGCAGAACGTCATTCACCTCAATTTCGGTGCTTTCATCTGTCAATTCCGGTGTCCAATCAATATTATCTGCCAAAATTTCGGCGCAAATATAGTTTTTATAATGGTTTAAGGAGTCCTTCAACTCCGGTACATCCTGTACCTGCACGAATATACGGTCTGTTAAATCAAAACCATTTTCTTTACGGATATTTTGTACACGATTTACAAACTCCCGGGCATCACCTTCTTTCTTCAATTCACCGGTGATCGTTACATCCAACGCCACAGTAAGACTGCCTTTCGATGCCACACTCCACCCCGGTATGTCTTCTGCTGTGATCTCAACATCTGCCAGCGTAACATCATATGTATTTTTTGAAAGCTGCAGGCTGATGCTTCCATTCTTTTCAAGTTCCGACACCTGGTGCTGGCTGAAGGAGGCGATGGCCGCAGCAGCTTCTTTCATTTCTGCACCAAGCCTGCTTCCAAGCGTTTTAAAATTGGCCTTTATCTTTTTCCGGATGATACCTTCAGTTTCCGTGATATATTGAATTTCCTTTACGTTCACTTCGGCCTTTACCAGGTCTTCCACTTTTTCAAGTTGCGATTTCATGCGCGGGTCGAGTACCGGTATCAGCACCTTCTGCAGGGGCTGCCGCACTTTGATGTTCACTTTTTTGCGGATAGACAAAACCAGCGAGGATGCATCCTGTGCCAGCTGCATCCGCTCTTCCAGGTCGCGATCGATGGCGGATTCGATTACCGGCGGGAAATCGGCATGGTGTACGGATTCTGCTTTGAACCTGCCCGATACCGCGTTCAGGTTGCGGAACACAGCGTCGCTGAAGAATGGCGAAATGGGAGCCATAAGCCTGGCCACAGTTTCCAGGCATTCGTATAAGGTCTGGTATGCAGCGATTTTATCCGCGCCATATTCACCTTTCCAGAACCTGCGGCGGCAAAGCCTGACATACCAGTTACTGAGGTGCTCATCCAGGAATGATTCGATCGCCCTTCCCGCCACGGTTGGCTCGTAATCGTCCATCGAGTCCTGAACGGTCTTCACCAGCGAGTTGAGTGATGATAATATCCAGCGGTCGATCTCGGGTCTTTCCTCCAGCGGGATGTATGGCTCTTTGAATGCGAAGCCATCCACGTTCGCGTAAAGCACGAAGAACTGGTAGGTATTATATAATGTGCCGAAGAACTTACGCTGCACCTCTTTGATGCCGTTCATGTCGAACTTCAGGTTGTCCCAGGGGGAGGCATTGGTAATGAGGTACCAGCGGGTGGCGTCGGCGCCGAAGGTTTCGATGGTTTTGAAAGGGTCTACCACGTTCCCGAGCCGTTTACTCATCTTATTGCCGTTCTTGTCGAGTACCAGGCCATTGGATACGCAGGTGCGGTAAGCAACAGAATCAAACAACAATACCGCCAGCGCGTGCAAGGTATAGAACCACCCCCGCGTCTGATCCACTCCCTCGGCAATAAAATCTGCCGGGAAGGACCGTTCGAATTCTTCTTTGTTTTCAAAAGGAAAATGCAGCTGCGCGTAAGGCATGGCGCCGGAATCGAACCACACGTCTATCAGGTCGGGCACCCGTTTCATCGGCTTGCCTGAAGGCGAT
>DASVBM010000161.1:0-2179 GCA_036375835.1 Chitinophagaceae bacterium
ACTGCCACTTGATCGGGATGCCATAAAGACGATCGCCGTAATCGGTTTCAACGCCGAAAGAAAGCAATCGATGGGTGGTGGAAGTTCCCAGGTACGCGCCTTGTATGAAATTACCCCACTGGCGGGATTGAAAAACCATGCGGGCAAAGTGCAGATCCTTTATGCGAAAGGATACGACATAAAAAGAGGTGGCGGCTCCGACCCGAAGCTCATCAACGAAGCGGTATCTGCTGCGTCCAAAGCCGACGTGGTGGTGTTTGTGGGCGGATGGACACATGGTTACGATTATGGAGTCTGGAGCGATAATGCCTATGATGCGGAGGATACCGATAAGCCGGATATGAAAATGCCCTTCGGGCAGGATGAACTGATCAAAGCGTTGCTGAAAGCAAATCCTGAAACTGTCATCGTACTGATGGGTGGCGGTGCGATCGATATGTCGCAGTGGATAGAGGACGTTCCCGCTGTTCTTCAAAACTGGTACGCAGGAATGGAGGGCGGAAATGCACTGGCAAAGATCATCTTTGGTGAAGTGAACCCCTCGGGCAAGCTACCCATGACATTCCCGCGGAAACTACAGGACCATGGCGCACATGCTTTAGGTGAATACCCTGGCGACAGGGAAAAACTCATCGTTAATTACCTCGATGATATCTACGTGGGATACCGGTATTATGACACGTACAAGGTAGACCCGTTGTTTGCTTTCGGCCACGGTTTATCATATACCAGCTTTGAGTACAGCAACCTGAAAATCACTCCTGCGGGAAGCAAAGCAACCCTAAGCTTTACAGTTAAGAATACCGGAAGGCGGGGTGGCGCCGAAGTGGCTCAGGTTTATGTAAGCCAGCCTGCGTCCGCCCTGCCGAGGCCGGAAAAAGAACTGAAGGGTTTCACCAAGATTTTCCTGCAGCCCGGCGAAGAGAAAACCATTCAGCTCGTTCTGACTGAAGATGCTTTCCGTTATTTCAACGATATCACGAACAACTGGGTGATGGATGGAGGCCTGTATCATATTCTCGTCGGGTCTTCATCGAAGGATATCCGGCTGAACGGTGATGTAAATCTTTAGTTCGGCTGGTTTGTTTGTTTCATGTGCGAAAGCGAGGCGGCGGATTCATCCGCCGCCTTTTATTTTAGGAACAGGCTGCTGCCCACGGAACCCCTGTTCACAGTATTAACCGGTAATCGACTTAAATATGAACGAGTATGTTCAACGGCAGTCAGGCCCCTGTTGCCTGATTAGTCCTGATTTATTGACGGTGAGCTGGTATCGAATCTGCTTCAGTTCATTGTAAAGCGGAGCCAGCTCGCTGTGGGATCTGCCCTCAGCTTCTGCTTTGGAATATTCCTGGATTTTTTGTTCAAGCAGCTGCTCGAGCTCTGATGGAGTGGATTGTTGCGGGTTCATGAAATCTGGATTAACCGGATCACCGCAAATATTATTCCCTTAGAATCCCAGACCGGGCTTCTTTACCCATGTTCTCAATGGAAAAAACTACTGCCGTAACCAGGAACCTTTGCAACCTGATTAGAACGGCAGGGGCGATTGTTGTGCAAATTCCACAAGCAGTAGATACTTCGCTGTCCCGTTCGTCGCGGAGCTTCAGGCTGCAAAACCCAGGCTCCTGCTTTTCAAGCCTTCGGTCTTCGGTTACAGCAAATACTGCCTGAGCCTTCCATCAATCAGCTGCCGATGAAACTTTCGCAGTGTATTTGTGATATATCTCTTATGAGGATCGGCAAGCGGCAACACCTGGCATACCTGAAGCGGAAGTTCTCCGAGCTAAACCGGCTATACCTTCGCGAGCTGAAATATGGCAGGTCTTCTCTACAATATATAAGGGACATCTGTGAAGTGATACAGACCTTAAGACGTGAGATCCGTTCATTGGAAAATGACGGCCCGTTGCCCGGGCTGAAACGAATCTCTCTTTCCTGAAAACACCTGAACCTGCGATCTGATGATCGTCACCAGATGGTTTAAGACGATGGCGAATCAATCACTGTTGAATATCCAGCTCTTTCCAGTGGACAAACACCCGATCAAAAATCACTAAAAATTGAAAAAACACTTGGCCTGAAATCAAAATCGCCTATTTTTGCCACCCCGAAATACAAACGCGGGTAAACTCCTCAGTAGCTCAGTTGGTTAGAGCATCTGACTGTTAATCAGAGG
>DASVBM010000150.1:0-2670 GCA_036375835.1 Chitinophagaceae bacterium
TGGATCTATGCCGCTAAAAAAATGCCGGGGTTTATTCAGCAAAGACAACAAAAGTGATCGACTGCCTTTGCCTGAACTTCACATTTTTCCCATTCTGCGAAGCGGGCACCCACCTCGGGCTCTTTCTGATCAGCCGCAACGCTTCCATATCCGCAGACCATTCGGCGGAATTGAAGATAAAGATGTCGCTAACAATTCCCGACGTATCAACAGTAAAAGCTGTTTCCACGGTGGCACGGCCCTCGCCGATAATATCCCTGAACCGGGCCGGGATATCCAGATTCCTTTCCAGGTATCGTCTCCAGGCAGTTAATCCGCCGGGAAATGCCGCCTCCACTTGTTCTGAGCGTTCGCTGAGGCTATCATCATTGTTCAGGCCTGATGTTCTCCCGTCGGGATAATAAATGATCCCCCGCAGATGATCAACACGGTGCAGCAATTTTCCATGATCAAACTCTTGCGACATCATTACCACAACTTTCGCGGAATCCGGGTTACTGTAGAACCAGTTTCCATCCTTCCTTCCGCGGTGATCAACCCAACCGGTGCTGTCGAGCTTCCCCTGCCGGTTGTACCATGCAAACCTGCCGCCGGGCATTGTTAACGCTTCGTCACGATAAGTTTCCATTTTCACCATGGGTCCCACTGTGGTATAGTAACGGCAAACATAACTGCTGTCATTTTCCTTCACGACATGAAGGAAATAAACAGCTTCCTTATTTGATTGAGTAGCTGACCAGTCGCCTTTAAACAGGTAAAGTGATTCATTCTTCTGGGCGCAAACCTGGTTCGCCGCCAGTGCAAAAAAGAAAAAACAGGGCAGGTATTTCATATGGGAAAATAAAATCTTCCGAATATAAGTTGAAAATAAAATGGATGGTCCGCTGTTACCGGGACGAAAAACGATTGCAACGATGGTCATTGCAATATGGTCCATCAGCATTGAAATAAACCGGGTACCGGTGTTTACGGGTTGTTGGAGGGTTGAAATCATGGGTTATTTTTTTAGGGCTGTGATACGCAACGGCGTCTCAATATCGCCTTCCGCCGGATATCGCCCGTCGGATCAGCACGATGATGAACGTCAGCAGGGCCGAGCCGACAATCGCCCAGACGATGGGAAAAGTCTTGCCACCCACCTTCACCGCGAAAATTTCCGGCAAATCAAATTTACCCGCCAGCCACATACCAATATAGGCACCGATGAATCCTACTACAATCGACACAAGGCACCCACCCACATTATAACCTGCAAGTGCCTGGCCGATGCCACCACACAGCGCCGCAATGAGAAGCAGGATGAGAATTTCGGTAAGCGTCATATCCGTTGTTTTTATCTGAAAAAAGAAATGATATACAAGATACTGATTAATTTCAACCCCGGAAGGGTACTACAGCCTGATTCATTCGAGCGGCCAGGGAAACGTCGAACCCGGTTTGATTTAAATCATTTCACATCAATCTGCAATGAGTGAGATTTGCAGTCTATATGGCCCCGGATTCGCGGGTTATATTTACCACATGCGGGCACTCAGACAAGCTGCTCTGATCGCAGCACTATTATTTTCTATTGCTGAAGGACGGTCACAATGCCCGCCGAACCTTGGATTTGAAGAAGGGTCTTTCAATCACTGGAAATGCTATACCAGCGCCTACGATCCTTCTGATTCAACCGAAAAAGCGGTTCCTCCCATCGCTAACCGCCACGCCTTATTAAAGAATACAGGCAGTGCACTTGATTTTTATGGCGGCTTCCCGGTGAACTGCCCCAATGGCAGTACTTACTCCATCAAACTTGGCAACGAGGACGTGGGCGCTCAGTCGGAAAGAGTCAGTTATACCTTTACTATCCCTGCCGGGCAGGATGTGTTCAGCCTCATTTATAACTACGCCGTTGTATTTGAAGATCCCGGCCACCCAATGCAGGAGCAGCCCCGGTTCACTGCAAAGGTGTTTGATGTGGCCGCGAACAGTTATTTATCCTGCTCTTCGTTCGACTATGCTGCCGCCTCCAACCTCCCGGGCTTTCAACAGGCTTCGGGGAATGTTTATTTCAAACCCTGGTCGCAGGTAACCGTTAAGCTGGTAGGTTATGCCGGCAAGACCATCCGGCTCGACTTCACCACGTACGACTGCAGCCGCGGGGGACATTTCGGCTATGCTTACCTCGATATTGAAGAAGACTGCAGCTCTCCCATAAAAGGCAATACCTGGTGCCCCGGCATGAATTCGGTTGATCTCACCGCTCCGTTTGGATTTAAAGAATATTACTGGTACGACTCAGCCTTTAACAGCCAGCTTGGAACCGGTAACACAATAAAGTTTTCACCGCCCCCCTCACCCGGAACGAAATACGCATTGAAGCTTATTCCTTATCCCGGCTCAGGATGCATCGATACACTGTATACGACTATCGCGTATGCAACAGATCCATTTGATTTCCAGTTACAGGACTCGGTTGTGGCCTGCACACCCGGCCCGCTGGATATCACCGCGCCGGAGTTAAAGCAGGGCAGCACGCCCGGAATGCAATACAGCTATTACCTCGATGCTGCTCAGAAAGAAAGGGTACCGCTGCCGGCAGATATCAGGCGCCAGGGGGTCTACTATATAAAAGCGAGTAACAGTATCGGGTGCAACCTGGTGAAACCCATTAAGGCGGTGCTGATG
>DASVBM010000126.1:0-2637 GCA_036375835.1 Chitinophagaceae bacterium
TTCTTCGGCGGCCTGGAGTGCAGACGGGAGAATCGGGAATATCGGTTTTTTACAGGTCTTGATTTTTTCATGCAGGGTCATGTATACGTCGTCCACGCTCCACATGCCGGTGGTACCGAACAAAACAACGGAACCATCAATATCGTCGAATTCATTATCTACCGTGTCGAGTATCTCCGCCAGCTGTTCTTTGGTGCCGGTGGCTAAAAAGTCGATCGGGTTTGCCACCGAGGAACCCTGGTGCAGTTTAGCCAGCAGTTTTTCTGCAGCCGGGCCTTCCAGCCGCGGTACTTTCATACCGCCTTTGATCAGTATGTCCGTGAGCATCACGCCCGGTCCCCCGGCGTGCGTGATCACCGCCAGCCGGTCGCCTTTCAGGGGCCTGATCGTAAATATGGCGGCCACGTACACCAGTTCTACGCGGCTGTAGCAGCGGATGATGCCGGCCTTGCGGAACAGGGCACTCACCGCGGTATCGCAGCCAGCGAGTGCACCGGTGTGTGATGACACAGCACGGGAACCCGCGTCGGTTGAACCCGCTTTGATCGCCGCGATCCGGCAACCTTTCTTCACCAGCGACCGGGCATGAAGCAGGAAGCGCCGCGGGTCGGCTATCTGCTCCATGTACAGCAGTTTGATTTTTGAGCTGGTTGCGGCATCGA
Source organism: Chitinophagaceae bacterium (assembly GCA_036375835.1). Taxonomy (GTDB): domain Bacteria; phylum Bacteroidota; class Bacteroidia; order Chitinophagales; family Chitinophagaceae; genus JAEZDC01. The sequence continues at coordinate 663 of DASVBM010000126.1, forward strand.
ATGTCTCGTCCCAGTACTGCAACACGTCCTCCACGCCCACCTGTGCGCTGTTGCCTATGGAGAAGAGGTCGCGGAATTTCAGCCCGCGTGGTATCGCCATCTCCAGCAGGTAAACCATCGTGGCGCCCGAGGCAGATACGCAGTCGCAGCCTTCGCTGTCGTACTCAGGTATCGGCCCGGCAAAAACGCCTTTGTATTTACCGGTGATCATGCCGATGCAGTTGGGACCGATCAGCGTGGCGCCTGCCGATTCCGCTATTTCCACGCATCGTCTTTCCAGCGCTTTGCCGGCTTCGCCTGTTTCGCTGAAACCGGCGGAGAAAAGGATGAAGGCCTTACAGCCTTTTTCCCCGGCGAGTACCTGCATCACTCCTTCCACGTGAGCTGCCGCCACCGCGATGATCGCCAGGTCTACCTGCGGCAGCTCGCTGCAATCGCGGAAACAACTGATGCCCTGCACCAGGCTTTCCTTAGGGTTCACGCCGTACAGTGCTCCTTCAAAACCATGTTTAAGGATATTGAATAACACTTTTCCGCCCGGCTTGGCTGTATCATTCGATGCACCTACCACAACAATACTGCGCGGGTTCAACAACTGCTCTGTAATCATGTTCCTGCCTTCATTGGATCGGCGGCAAAATACCGGTAACACGCGGGTAAAAATCTGATGCACATCATACGCGTTATCATCTGCGCCCGTCCCGCAGGGGCCATCGTTTAAGAACAACAACGGGAACGCTGATGATCATGATTTTCATGATATTTCATGATACGAGGGGAAATTTTCAGTACGGGGTCCACAGCATTCATGTTTTAAACCGGCGCACGGGCAATCTACATTCATCATAAGTAATCATAACAATCATGAAAATCTGCGTTCCCCTCCTCCCCGTCCCGCAGGGACCCCCTTTCATTAAATCATAAGCAATCATAACAATCCTGAAAATCTGCGTTCCACCCGTCCCGCAGGGACCCTTTCATAAATCATCACTAATCCTGATAATCCGCGTTCCCCCGTCCCGAAGGGACCCCATCTCATAAAATCATAAGCAATCATAACAATCCTGACAATCTGCGTTCCCCCGTCCCGAAGGGACCCTCCCTTTGGCATAATCCTTTCTTTACCCTTCACATAAGCATAACGAATGGAGACAGTCCTCTCGGTCATTTCCTGCCTGCTCATCGCATCGGTACTCATCTCGATGGTTCACCGCAGTTACTGGGTATTCCGTGTGCTGGAGTATCCCCGCCTGCAGAAACTGGCGATTATGATACCCATCATTGTGGTATGGTTGTACTACGACCCTTTTGACAAACCCTTCTATACATTCTGCTTTACCGGCCTATGCCTCGCACTGGTCTACCTGGTGTATAAGATCTCGCCTTATACATTCCTGAACAAGCGCGAGATGAAGCAAATCACCGCAGCCGGCTCCGACTGCATCAGCATCTTTGCCGCCAACGTGCTGCAGGAAAACCGCGAATACGGGAAGATGCTGCAACAGATAGAAGCAACTTCACCCGACGTCGTTTTTCTTCTGGAAACAGATAAAGGCTGGGAGCAGGCGATGAAACCGCTGGAGCGGTCGCATCCGTATGTGCTGAAAGAACCCCGGGACAATACCTACGGATTGTTATTCTATTCCCGGCTGAAAATCCTGAACGGAAAGGTAATGCACCTGGTGAAGTCCGGCATACCATCCATAGATGCGGTGGTGGCCCTGCAGTCAGGCCGGAAAGTGCAGCTGTACGGGCTGCATCCCGAACCACCGGTACCCGGTGAAAACCTCTATTCCACTGCCAAGGATAAGGAACTGATGAAGGTGGCGCTGAAAGCCAGGGACTGCAACCTGCCCTGTATCGTGTTCGGCGACCTGAACGACGTTGCCTGGAGTTATACCACTACCCTGTTTCGTAAAACAAGTGAGCTGCTCGATCCCCGGCGCGGGCGTGGGTTCTACAGCACCTTCTCGGC
>DASVBM010000149.1:0-4121 GCA_036375835.1 Chitinophagaceae bacterium
GCTGAAAATGCCGTTTAACACCAGAGAGACAGATCCAGCTGCAGACAGCCAGCCAGAAGAAAAGAAGGAAAACTTCTTCGTTGAAATGAAAAAGCTGCTGGAACAGTACATACAGGACCGGATCCTGTTGTTCAAACTGGAGATGTCGAAAAAAGCAGCCAGCACTACCGCCTCCATAGTCAACGGTGTGGCGGTGGGGCTTTTTGCTTTATTCGCGCTGATCTTCCTGAGTGTAACACTGGGATTCGTGTTTAGTGAACTGACCGGCAGCTTTATCTGGGGCTTTGCCATTGTTGCGGGGATTTACATCCTGCTGACAGTGATAATGATAGTGGCGAAGAAATGGGTAACCCGTAAAGTTTCCGATGCCGTAATCAGCTCTATTTATTCCAGGAAGAAAGAACAAAAACTAAAACACGATGGCAGCCACGTCTCACAAAACTGACCTGACGCATATCGCTTCGGTGCATGACCTTGATGCCGAGATCACGCGCGTAAAAGCACGTAATGTGATGCAACAGGAATTACTAAAAATGAAGATGAAGCAACTGCCGAAAGAGGCGTTGAAATACGGGGCCATCGCGATCATTCCCGGTTTGCTTGCCGCCAGGATCACCAGGAAGAGTTACGGGGCAGCAACCGGTTTACTCGGTTGGATCTTTAACCGCCGGAAAGAACGGAAAGAAGCTGCCAGGGAAAAGGCCGTGAAATCTGCGAAACAGGTGGGCATATTTACCGGTCTCAGTTACCTGTTTGCAAAGCTTGGCAAGAATTTATAAACGAAAGGATATGAGGAGCATTTTGTACCTGGTGGCAGTGATTCTTGTGATCGGCTGGGTGTTCGGATTTTTTGTGAGTTCTTTTGGCTCACTGGTACATATACTCCTGGTGCTGGCGATCATCTCGCTTTTACTGGGATTGATCCGAGGCAGGGGTTAACATGAATAACCGGTCCGCACAGAGCCGGTTTTGTGTATACGCATCATCATAAACAACATTGTAGTTGAGGGCGGCTAGGATAGTTTTAAGAACACTTGGCTGGATATTCGTCAGTTTACTCGGCCTATTTCTGCTGGTGTACCTGTTGATACAACTGCCGGCAGTGCAGGACTATGCCCGTGCGCGAGTAGTCACCTACCTGGAAAAAAAGTTCGGTACCGAGGTGAGGATCGGTAAACTGGACATCACCTTTCCAAGACGCCTGGTACTCGAAAATGTATACTTCGAAGATCAGAAAGGACAGGTGCTTCTGGCAGGAGAGAAAATCAGGGTAGATCTCGGAATGTTCGAGTTGCTGAATAATAAGGTGGAGTTGCACTACCTGCAGATGGATGGCATCCGGGCGAATATCTATCGTACCGGTAATGATACCCTCTTCAATTTCGACTACATTATAAAAGCTTTCGCAACTCCTGCCACACCAGGTAAGGCAGACAGTGTTGCGCCGATGGAATTCAATGTGGGTGCCGTGGTACTAAACCGCATACAGGCCAGCTTCCGTGATGACCAGATGGGCAGCGATATGTATATCAGTCTTGGTAAACTGAATATGGAGGTCGATCGCTTTGATCCATACCATGTCAGTTATGCCTTCCCTACTGTAATACTCGCCAATGCCGAGATCAGGATGAAGCAATACAAACCGCTGGCAACACCGCGCCCGATGGCAGTAGTGGAGGCGGAAAATGTACCCCCCGCATTTGACATCGACTTTGATAAACTTAATCTTCAACAGGTTCATTTCATTTATGATAACAGTGTGTCTGCAGTGCAGTCCGACATCAATATCGGTCAACTTACGGCAGATGCCAGGTCTGTGGATTTCGACTCCTTGTATATTGACCTGCAGGATCTGCAGCTGACTAATACAAGCACCACCATCCTCTTTGGAAAGTCCCCGCTCGCACAGGTGGCTGTACGTGAAATAGGTAAAGAAATCAAGGCACAGGTGAACAACCCCTGGCGTATACGTGCAGACAGGGTACTGATCAGCAACAACAGTATACGGTATGATGACAACAACAATCCAAGGGTACCCGGGGCGATGGACTATTCACACCTGGATTTTCAGCAACTCAACCTCGGGGCATCCGGCCTTACGTTTTCACCAGCTGTTATCCAGGCTTCAGTGGAACATGGATCGTTCATTGAGCGTAAAAGCGGTGTGGTACTGAAAGAGCTGCAAACGGATCTGGTTTATAATGACAAACAGATCTCAATTGAAAACCTGCTTTTACAAACAGACCGTACCCTGCTCAGGCGCCGGGTGGAGTTAAAATATGAATCGCTGGATGCAATGGCAAAACGTCCGGGCGACATTTATCTTGATGCAGACATAGAATCCTCCGTTGTGGCGGTGCGTGATATCATTTCGTTTGCACCCGTACTGCGTAGTCTTCCGCCCTTTAAAGGAAATGAAGGTGAGATCTTCAATATTGACGCGGTAGTACGCGGGTACATTAAGGATCTGAGCCTGCCCCGATTTGAGGTATCCGGTTTCCGGAATACAAGCGTAGCTGCATCGGGTCGGATCCGCGGCCTTCCCGGTGCAAACCCTTATTATGACCTGGTGGTAAGCCGGTTCAGCACTACCAAAACGGACCTGGCCGGGTTCCTGCCCCGCAATGCAATTCCGCCGACAGTAAGATTACCGGAGCGCATCAGTGGCCGCGCCGTTTTTAAAGGAACTCCCTACAGCTATAATACACGATTAATTGCACAGACAAGCAAAGGAAATGTAGACCTGACTGCAAAGGTTAACGGCCAGCGATACCAGGCCCGTGCTACTGCAACCGGTCTGGACGTTGGATATATCTTCATGCAGCCGAACATTGGCCGCGCGAGTTTCCAGGCAAATATCAACGGGAACGGTTTTGATTTTATGAAGTCGCCGGCAGATATCAACGCTTATGTTTCCTCAGCATATCTGAACGGGTACAATTATCACAATATCCGGTTTGACGGCAAATTGCGAAACGGAGTGCTTTCAGGTTCCGGAGATATAAAGGACTCGAATGCGGACCTGGATTTCGCGGTGACTTCGGATCTAAAGCTGAAACAACCTTCGCTGGATTTGCAGATGAAGGTGGATAGCCTCAATCTGTATGCGCTTGGATTAAGTTCGGTACCGTTCAAAATCCATGGCGACCTCAATATCAACATGCCCTCCCTGAACATGGCATCGCTGAGTGGTAATGCCACCATCACTAACGTTGTGCTGATGAGAGAAGGAAGGAGGATCACCATCGACAGCATTTCCATATCCGCCACCCCGCAGTCTCTTTCGCTGCGCTCACCGGTAGGCTACGCCGACCTGAATGGCAGCTATAATCTTACTGAGATTGGGTTCGCGGTGGAGAATATCATCAACCGGTATTACCGGATTGCCGGTTACCGGGAGCACCGGCTCACCACAGAACAGCAATGGAACCTTACCGCAAAGATCTATCCTTCGGAAGCGTTGTTTGCATTTATGCCGGAACTAAAAGGAACCGATACTATTTCGCTTGCAGCAGCTTTGAATACCGCTGCAAATGACCTGCAGGCCACCGCCCGGACGAGGAAATTTGTTTTCAAAGGTCAGTATGCAGACAGTCTCACTTTCACCGCGGGAACATCCGGTGGCCGGATGCTGTATTCTGCAACCGCTCTGTCTGCCGGCTCGAAAGACCTGAGGGTGTACAAGACTTCGGTAGCAGGCGATATTATGAACAACCTGCTTACGGTGCGGCTGGATGTAAAAGATCAGGAAGATAAATCGCGCTACCAGGTTGCCGGAACCGCAACGAGTATTCCCGGTGGCTACCGCTTCAGTCTTTCCCAGGACAGCGTAATGTTCAATTACGAAAAGTGGGCAGTAGGCGCCGGCAATTTCATCCAGTCAACAAATGCCGGCCTGCTGGTTTACAATTTCACTATTTCCAACGGCCAGCAGTCGCTTAGTGCCAACAGCAGCACGCAGGTGCCAAACAGCCCCGTAGATCTCCGGTTTCAGAACTTCCAGATCAGTACCATTACAAATATTCTGAACCAGGATCAGTTACTGATGGGCGGTGTCATCAACGGAACCGCAGTGCTCAGTAATTTCAATACTAATCCTGTTTTTACTTCCGACCTGCAGG
>DASVBM010000163.1:0-5676 GCA_036375835.1 Chitinophagaceae bacterium
CATCGCAGCGTTGGCCGCAGCCTTCATCTTTACCTGGCTGCGCAGCAGGAAAACAGGTACGCCAATCTGGGGAACAACTGCGAGACGGCTCATCGTGAATGTGTCTGTCCCGATGCTGGTGGGTGGAATTTTTCTGTGGCAGCTGATCCAGCATGGTGTATTCGGACTGATCGCGCCGGGCTGCCTGATTTTTTACGGTCTCGCACTGGTAAATGCCAGCAAGTACACACTTGGAGAAATACGCTACCTCGGGTATTGCGAAATCCTGTTGGGCCTTATCAGCCTCTGGCTTCCGGGTTACGGCATTCACTTCTGGGCACTTGGTTTCGGGGTGCTGCATATTGTATACGGTATCGTCATGTGGTGGAAATACGAAAAAGTACAGGAGCGAGAAGCATGAAGAACCCGATTGAACATCTTAATAAGGTCTTCGACAGCCGCATTCGGCTAGGCATCATGAGTGCGCTCATGGTGAACGAAGAGGTAAACTTCACCGATCTCAAAGAGCTGATGCAGGTAACAGACGGGAACCTGGCCAGCCACCTGAAGTCGCTTGAAGAAAATGAATATGTACGCGTGCAGAAAGGTTTTATCGGCCGGAAAACGAATACGACGTACTCGGTTACAAAAGCCGGCGAAAAGGCTTTCCGCCAGCACCTGGACGCACTGGAGAAAATGATAAAAAGCGCGAAATGATTTTTTTTGAACCATTACTTTGTTTTTCAAAGTACTTTTAATGAAGAAGATCGTAGCATATATTAAAACGGCGGCAAGGGTCTGGATATCCTCAGCCGTCCTGTTCAGCCTCATTCTGGCAGCTTCCGCGGCGTATTTTTTCCCGGAAGACGCCGCGGCGGTGATCGCCGTGTCGGTAGTACTCAGCATTGCAGGCAGCCTGCCGGCGTTTGCAGCGCTGCTGGTAGCGATCGCGATCCTGAACCGGGTGCGTTCTACCGCAACATCCAGGATTCGTTATCTCGCCGGCTGTTGTTTCCTGATTGCGTCAGCCTATGGGGTAGTCTGCGGCGCCATCACCTACGAACTGCTCCGGCAGCAGCTTAATCTTCAGATGCCGGCATATATGCTCATCTGCACTGTCCTGGTATTCGCCTGCAGCCTCGCTGCCCTTGCGTTGAACTACCGCAGCCTGGTGAATTATTTCGGTGGCTCTGCAGGTCAGCCATTGTCGTTTTCACCGGGAGGCCGAATACATACACACAAAATCAACCAACATATGGAACCAATCAACACTGAACAACCAGTCAGCGAAAGCTCAAATAAAGTACTGGTAAAAGGACTCATTACCGGCGTACTAATCCTGGTGATGATGATACCCACATTTTTTGTAAGCAACCTCGTGAACGAACGGGAACAAAGGCAGCGTGAAATCGTGCAGGAAGTCAGCAGTAAATGGGCTTCCGAGCAACGTTTCACGGGACCATATATCGTGGTGCCGTATGTAGAAAGCTCCAAAGGCAATGATGGTAAAATTTACACCACGCGCCGCAACCTGGTGCTTTTACCGGAAAAACTCAAAGTCAGCGGCAGCGTTACGCCGCATGAAAGGAAACGGTCTATTTACAAAGTGCTGTTGTATGAATCCGATATACATTCTTCAGGTCAATTCAATATTTCCCTGCCGGAAGACGTGGTTGCAGAGAACATTGATTTCTCCAAAGCCAAAATCTGCATGGGAGTAACGGACTTCAAAGGGATCCAGGAGACAATCACGATCCGCTTCAATAACACCGTGTATACGCTTACGCCCGGGCTTCCTTCGAAAGACATTGACGATGCAGGCTTGTCTGCCCCGGTTGCACTCGCTGCTACCGACCTGGGCAAACCCCTTGCTTTCAGTACCGGCATCAGGCTAAAAGGGAGCAGCGCGCTGAATTTCTTACCACTCAGTGCAAACAGCGAATACACGTTGCAATCGAAATGGCCGGATCCCTCGTTTGATGGCAGCACGCTGCCGGCGCACCATAACGTCCGCGACACCGGCTTCACAGCCAACTGGAAATTTTACCAGGCCAACCTTCCTTTCGGGACCGCCTTTTTGGAAGGCACCACCAAAACAGCAAGCGCCACGTTTGGCGTGAACATGCTGCAACCCGCAGATCAGTATGCGAAGACGATGCGGAGCGTGAAATACGCTATCCTTTTCATCGGCCTCACATTCGGACTGTTTTTTATAATCGAGCTGATGCAACGCAGGCCTTTCCACCCGGTACAATACATCCTTGTTGGTCTCGCGCTGGTAATCTTTTATACCCTGCTGCTTTCAGTGGGCGAATTCATCCCTTTCGATTTCGCTTATATTCTTGCAGCGGTGGCTACCGTTTCGCTGATCAGCCTGTATGCGCAATCGCATTTCAAAAGCTGGAAGGTGGCGCTGGTATTCGCCGGCGTGCTTGGCTGTCTTTACGGATTCATTTTCGTGCTCATCCGCCTCGAAGACACTGCTCTGCTTGTGGGCAGCATTGGTCTTTTCATCGTTCTGGCACTCGTAATGTACGCAAGCAGAAAGGTGAACTGGTACGGGCAGGCAGAGCCGGTGCCGGCCCCGGTTCGCGAGTAACAGGATACAGCTTCATCCCTTCCCTTCCAAAGGCCGCCTCAATACAATCTGAGGCGGCCTTTTCTTAATCAATCCCGGGTTTATAGGCGTAAACGGGTCCGGCTTCTGACGTTCTCATTTTGCAAACAACATATTCGTCAATGTTTTTCGTATGCGATCACCCATTAATCTTACAGGCATTGGCAAATTTCTTCGCCGACGGAACCTGCATCTGCGGTGACGTTTGATGGATTTTTCCTTGTGCCGGCGTAATACCATGCTTTGAATTCAGTTACCGCTCAGCTACCAATTAGTTACCCTTCGTTTACCCCTGGGGTAAGCGAAGGGTAAACGAAGGGTAAACGAGGGGTAAACAAGCTCCGAGCCTGGCCCCATCTTCACCATAGTTAAAACCCTGCTTTCCCCGGGTATCTGACCTGCAAAAAAAATGTGCCCCGCTGGTGCGAGGCACATTTTATTGATAACCGTAGTTCAGATCTTAGAAATCAAATCCCATGGCGAAATACCAGTAAGGTTTTCCTTTGAACAAGCCATTCATCTCCCAGGCAGCATCGACCTTCAGGAAATAACCCAGCAATGTACTCCGCGCGCCGAAACCGTAGCCGCCAACAAAAGGACCAATTCCGCCGGCTTTGTAGCGGAGTGTCAGCGGCGGGTTGCTGTATACGCGCGTTGGCCTTTCGATATTGCCGAACTTACCATTCCAGGCAGTACCAAGGTCCACGAACTGTACCAGCTGGAAGTTCCGTATGAAGGCATTATTCATGGGGCGGTTAAAGAAAGTGCTGAACACCGGCAACCGCAGTTCGCTGTTAAACACCAGTGCATTGTTTCCGTTCGCTACGTTCTGCGGGAAACCCCTCATGTTCACAGCGAGCGACTGGAAGGCGTAGTCCTGATCCGGGTCGGGAGGATTTGCATTGTTGAACTTCGGGCTGATCCATCCGTCAACACCGCCGAGGTAGTAGATCATTTTCTTATTGCCCCAGGAGAAATCACCTGCTCCGCGTACGGCCCAGATAAAATGACGGTAGATCGGGAGGTAATGCCGCGCATCGAAACCGGCATTGAAGGTATAAACGCCCCTGTTCTTCGAGTTTTTGTTGATCTGTGCATTGATGTCGAAATAAACTTTCCAGCGGATCCCGAGCCAGATATTCTGGGCCGGGTTGAGGGAGTTATCATGCACATATTCTATTCTGCCCAGCGCGTATTTCAGCAATGTATCGGCACGTTTCAACCCGGCAGGATCCGGTGCGCCCGCAGCGTTATCGAATGATTTCACAATCCCGCGGTCGGTGCGCAGCCCAGCTGTCACACGCAGGCTTTTTATTTCGTTGAAAGGATACGATACGTTGAACTGGTAAATACTGGTGATGAGTTTTGTATTATAAAAATCGAATGGCGGCGGGAACATACCACCGGTATAGCTGCTGTTGGTGCTGCGGTAGTAGGTTACACCCCAGTCGAGCCGCTTACGGAAATTCTGGAAGGATAGAATATAGTCGCGGTCTTTCAGGGTACTGCCGAAACGGATCCCTCCCATCAATTTGATGTCTTCCATCAGGTCACTCGCGCCGACACGGAAACTCCAGTTGATATTATTACCACTGTTGAGGCGGATCGGCCCGCGGCCACCGGCATAAGGCTGGTATCGGTTGATGAGTACGTTGTTGGTTACCCCACTCAGCACATAATCGGCGCTGAATTTTAAGCGGTAATTGAAAAGCCTTGCCTTTGCCAGCACATTTGTCGATACTTCCGGCTCAACGGGAATCGGCTTACCGGAAGTATCTGCATCGTCAAATTCGGTGCGGAACACTTTCTTATCTGCTGTGTCCTTACTGGCGTAGTCTGTCGCTTTCCCGGTTGAAGCGCGGTATTCCGCCATACGCTGGCGCATATATTCCGTGGGCCGGGCATTCACATTCCGCTTCCGCAAGGCAACTGAATCGATCCGAAGCTTGTAAACGAACTTCAGGTCTCCTTCGCGGCGAACTTCACTCACCATTCCCCTGTCACCCGCGATCCGCGTTTCCAGGAGGCTGCTCTGGTAATTGGTGATCGGGAATGAGTAAGATGAATCCTTATAAACCCTGAAATAACTGATGCTGTCCGGCTCTGACTTCTGCCAGGCCGACAATGTGGAATCCACCTCGCTGTCTGTCGGGTTTCTCAGTATCTCATCGCCGATGTATAACAGCGTATCCAGTCCATCGCTCTGGGTAGTGAAGAATCCTGCCCATCTGTTTGCAATACCGTTCTCGTTTGAAACAAACGTGAAGTGGGTATTGTTATACTGCATCGGATAGCGCGCGTCGCCGAATTTCATTTTCGTGAGTTGCGTTACCTGCCGGAAATCGCTTTTGTTGAAAATATCAACCAGGAAGATGTTGAAATTGTTCCGGCTGGGCATCGCCGTGTCCGCTGTAGCGGCATCGCCGGAAGGCCTGTTTGATGCAAAGATGATCGCAGAACGGTTCGGGAAAGAAACAAAGGTTGGATCCAGGTCATCGTACACATCGTTTGTTACCTGCTCCGCTTTCTGCGTTTGCGTATTGTAAATAAAGATGTCTGTCCGCCCGTTCTTCACCGCGCTGAGCAGCAGCTGGTTCTGGTTGAGCATGAAACCAGCATCCAGGATCTGGTCAAACCCTGTTATTTCCTGCCTGTCTCTTTTGATCCGCGCGATCAGGTCATACACGAACATATTGATCTTACCATCTTTCCAGTAAATGACCAGGAGGCGCGTTCCCTTTCCGTCCCAGGCCAGGATAGGATAATTCGGCGCGATCTCACCCTGGTAAACACGCACGCCGTATTTCAGCAAGGTTGTCTCGTCGCTCAGCTGGTTCAGTATCACACTGTAAATGCCCTTGCGGTATTTTACCGCTGCATATGAATTATTCCGCGGATTCGGGTTCACCTGGAAGCGGTAGAAATCCTGCTTTTCCACGTCTTCCACCACCGAGATCGTTCCTTTCGGTGCGTTACGGCGCTGACGTATGTCCCGGAAATAACGTTCTTCCATGACCGTCATGAACTCGGCCAGGAGCGGCTTGAATTTCTTTTTTGTCACCCGCAGGGATGCGGTGTTC
>DASVBM010000276.1:0-3003 GCA_036375835.1 Chitinophagaceae bacterium
GGGAATCGATAACCAGGCGTACGGAAGTTTTTCATATGGGGACTGCCTGCCGCGAATACTGGGATACGGGCTGAAAGAAGAGCAATTGGTTCCGGAACTTCAATCGCGACATACGAGAGAACAGGCAGAACTGGTTATCGATATGTGCCGGCAGCGCAGCTGGAACAGGCTCAACCTGGTTGCCAGCAACTATCACCAGCATCGTGCGTTTCTCACTTTCTTTAAAGTATTGCAGGAACGAAGTCTTGACAGGCAAGTAAAAATTTTCAACGCAGCAGCCCGGTTGCCCTGGTTCGAAGAGAATCCATGGGGCACACGGATACAACTGCTGGAAACAGAATTTGAAAAAATCGCGCGCTACCAGGCGGAAGGCCATGTAGCGGATTTTGCAGATGCCATAGCCTACTACAAATGGAGATCGTTGGAATAGCGGATGCGAAAGCATTAATGGGTAAGAACTTTATTGGACCCGACGAGGTTCTGAAGTTCTATTCAGCGATGGGAAGGACACCCGGTAAATTTGAACTGCCGGAAATTCCTTTTTCCATCGAACAATTGCGGGCATGCTCAGATGATTACTTACTGGTGTTGACGGTACCGTTCGCCTCAGACGGCTGGGCGCTCAATATATTGAACCTCCGCGAAGTGTTTGGTATGGATCCTATATCCCGAGAACCTTGTTTCTATAACCAGGACTGGTACCTCAACGAGGCATTTGTCAGGGAACCACCCGCATTGAAATGGCAACTGGTAAAGAAACATGTTCACGAGGAAACACGGGCAATGTTGCCGGCAGATATCAATGTTTCATTCCCTTCGGCGATTCTTTGCACCTACACCTTTTTTGCTAATTACCTGGTAAATGGTGAGGAGCTTTGGCCATATGATTTTGTGTGGTGTAACGATAAAGACCACAACAACGACCGCATCTATGTGGGTAAATATCGCGACATAGACGGACTGAATAAAAACGGGTTCAGTATACACCGTCACCTCGCATTACGAAGCTGTTACGGCGCTATTTCCATACAAGAATGAGTTCCACGCCGTTTAATTACCTGAAGACAGTTTGGCAGTCCAGTTTATTTAAAGCCTCAGGTATTTATACTGTCGCCAGCTTTACAAACGCGGCGATTCCCTTCCTGCTGCTGCCGGTACTTACGCGTTATCTTTCCCACGCGGATTTTGGTATCGTTGCTATGTTCATCACCTACACTGGCTTTCTCATGCCTTTCGTGGGTGTTAACATGGAGGCTGCCATTGCGCGGAAATATTATTCGGACAAGTCAGAGATCCCTGTCTACCTGGGAACCTGTATTCTGACGAGCCTGGTATCGTTTGCCATTGTTCTCTCGACCGTATATGTTCTTAAGGGAATGCTTTCGACGTATACTGGGCTCCCCTCTGATTGGATATTGTACGGCGTTGTACTTGCTTTTTTCCAATTTATGGTGCTGGTTGTTTCCACGCTGTTCCAGGTAAAAGTGAAGCCATTCCATTACGGTGTTTTCCAGGTAAGCCAGTCTGCCATTAATTTCGGGTTGTCGCTGGTGTTCATAATTTATTTAGGCATGAACTGGGAGGGCAGGCTGGATGCCCAACTCAGTTCGTCTGTATTATTCGGGTTAATCGCGATCATAATCCTGGTCTATAAACGTGAGTTGAGATGGCGTTTCAACCCCCGTTTTGCCAGGCATGCCGTGAAGTTTGGTGCCGCGCTCATTCCCCATGCACTAGGTGCGTTAGTGTTGATGTATACCATGCGGTTTTTCATATTGCACTTTGCCGGAATGGATAAACTTGGTCTTTTTAGTGTGGCTGCACAAGTGAGCAGCATTCTTGGTTTTTTTACTTTATCGTTTAATAATGCGTTTGTTCCGTGGTTGTACCGTAAACTGAACGAGAACAATGAGCTAACCAAAAAAAAAGTTGTAAAACTTACGTATACCTACTTCGCAGCCATATCAATTTCAGGTGTCGTTTTTTATTTCCTGACTCCTTTGATTTTCAGATTCCTGATAAATAAGAGTTTCTGGAGCGCTGCCGAATATGTACCTCTGGTCATTACAGGATACGTATTCCAGGGCATGTATTTTATGGTAACGAATTATATCACTTATGTCGAGAAAACCTGGTACCAGGCGATAGTAACGATGGTTGTGGGTTTGTGTAATATCCCGACCTGTTATTTCCTAACAAAAGCGTATGGGCTGCAGGGAGCCGCGGGTTCATTTGCTATTGCTTTCTTCCTTTTATTTGTATTCACCTGGGCGGTCAGTAGCCGCCTGTATAAAATGCCATGGCGATAACGGCGCTCGATATTACCGCAACTTCTTTACCTAGCCGCAGGCTTCTTAACCCTGCGGCGCAGCAGACTGCGTCCTGCATTTTATTATTCATGTTACCATCGCTGGTCGCTTTGCAGCCTTTTTTTCCAAAGCTGATACAATGGATTATTTTATATGGCAGAGTGATTATAGCGCCGCTGCTGATCATCTATGCGATCCGGCAACACTTCAGTTTATTTTTTTTGCTGCTGTTCCTTGTATATGTGGGTGTGACCACTGTTTTAAGTTCACCCTATGACTGGAATGACAGCTTCATTGTTTATTTCAGCCTCTTCGCTTCGATCGTCTTCCACAAATTCGGACAGTACCTCTCGAATAGACCGGTCCCGCAAAAACCGTTGCTTGCGTTAGCTTACGGAACCGCTGCGTTGAATATCATTACCATCCTCGTTTACTATCTTCTTGGTTTTGGTTACATAGACATGGAGTGGTTTCTGGTGACTGCCGGAAAGGGGTTTATGGAACCGCTTTTCCGGTTTTCGCTGGGTAATGCAATAGAACTTCCGCTGGCGGTTACATGCTTGTTATATATCGCCATCCTGTTATTGCGGAGAAGACAAAATCTTCTTTTCACAACTTCGTTCAACCTTATGGCCGCTATACTTTCGCAGTCGCGGCTGATTGTGTTTATCGCCTTACTGCTTTTCCTCGGCGA
>DASVBM010000104.1:0-10518 GCA_036375835.1 Chitinophagaceae bacterium
CGTGAGCTGTGAAAAAAGGCGGGGCATCAGGAAGGTCTCGAATTCAAATACAGGGCTGCTGTAAACAAAGAGCAAAGGGTTCGTCGTCTTAAACAGGTTCACCACGGGGTAATAAAGAAACGAGCCGGAAAGGATTGCCCCCTGATTTCCCTGGCGCAGGTAATAATCGGTAACGTTTCCGCCGGAATACACGGGGATGAACGTGAGTTTCACATAAGTTCTCAAAACCACCGAATCAACGATGTCTTTGTTTTCAGGATAATAAAAATCGGTACGGCTGACTACCGAGTCGATACCATTGATCTTTTTATGCTTCAGGATACTCACCGGAAGCACCGACTTGCGCATGTAATATTCCACGTAGTCATAACCGGTTGAAGGATGCAGCGTGGCCCTTATGTAATTTGTGGAATAACTGTAATTGACGATGGTGAAAGGAGCGCCGGCGCCGGAATCGACTTTCATTTCCGTTACATGGCTGCCGTTGTAAACAAGGCTGTATTTCCTGTTCGCGTCGCTGAAACTCATCAGGCGGTCGGTGGTCCGCACCTGCTCCTTCTGGCAGGCGGAACTCACTATACCCAACATCACTGTAGCCAGCAGCAGGTTTAGGTTGCGCATAACGATACAAGTTACGAAAGAAACCGTTTCCGTGCCTTGCCGGATCGGTGAAACCGTTTGAAATACCGCCCGCAGCGGCCAAATCTGCTGATGCCGGGAAGCGGGATAACGCATGATATTCATAAAAACGGGGCCGTTACATTGGCCCCGTCCGGCTTTTTTAATAACCAGTAATCTCTACATCCCCTGGTCGTCGGCCGAGGGACCGTACACACCCGGCACCGGTATACCCAGCAGGCGGAGGTAGACGCCAAGCTGCGCACGATGATGTACCTGGTGGCTGTACACCCAGGTACGCAGCGCTACTTTCTTGGGTATGGTAAAATACACGGTATCGCCGTTGCGCATCGTCCAGGATTGCTCAAGGTCTTCATCCGTTGTTTTTTCCAGGATGGCAATAGACCGGGCCACCTGCTCGTCAAAAAACTTCAGGCGGTCTTCCGTAGTTTCATAAACGTTCGGCTTGTAATCGCCGGAAGCGAAGTCCAGCACATCGGTGGAAACGGTAACATAAGTCCAGCCCGGGATCTCGGCCACGTGTGTTGCGAGCCTTCCCAGTTTCATCGACTTTTCATGCGGCGCCCAGTCGTTCTTTCCGTCCGGCACCCGCTCAAGTATCTTACGCGTATTCGCGGTCTCTTCTTTGAATTCTGCAATCAATTCTTTTACTGAAGCCATAGTTCTGATTTTTCAGCGAAGGTAACGATCGCCTCATTCGCTTACGGGTACATTGGTTAACTGGTGTAATGGATGGGTGGCCGGCGGCTGTTTCCCGTACCCGTTTCCCGGACGTTTATTTTCAATAGCTTTTTTTACCAGCCCGGGAATTAAATAAATACCGGCAGCCGGGGGCAAGGGCTTATACTAAACAAACGTTAACCATCGTTAAACCTTTGCAAACAGTGCCTGTCTATCGGCTTGTAAACCTTGACATCAATGAAACACCCGGAAAGAAATCAGCCCACTGCGGCAGCATTTCCAAACGGTGTAGCATCTGTTGCATTAATCAAATTAAATCTACACAGATGAAAAGAGT
The DNA here is from genome assembly GCA_036375835.1 of Chitinophagaceae bacterium. GTDB lineage: Bacteria > Bacteroidota > Bacteroidia > Chitinophagales > Chitinophagaceae > JAEZDC01. The sequence continues at coordinate 1,658 of DASVBM010000104.1, forward strand.
GACTCACCTGGTGGCTGCCTTCGCCATGTCCACGCTGCTGTTTACCGCGTGTAAAAAAGACAGTTCCACCACCAACCCGCTGGATGAAAGCGAAACCGAACTCACCTTCCAGTCAGACGACCAGGCGCGCATCAGCGGTGAAACAGATGAAGTGGCCGATGAGATCAACGCAGTGATCGAAACGTCGCCCGCGCTGCAGGGTAAAAGCACCGGTACACAGGCGCTTTGCAATGCTACCGTTACCTTCGACACCCTTAGCAACCCACGTACGGCTACCATTACTTACAACGGACTGAACTGCATCGGAAACAGGTCCCGTACAGGCGTGGTTGTTGTGTCTATCCCCGCCGGAGTAAAATGGAAAGATGCGGGCGCGGTAATCACGGTAACCATTACAAACCTGAAGATCACCAGGGTGAGCGACGGAAAGTTCATCACCATCAACGGCACCAAGCAGATCACCAATGTTACGGGCGGAAGAATGATGGACCTGCCTTCAATGGGTACCATCATTCACACCATCGCCAGCAATAACATGACCGTGAAATTCGATACCAGCACACAGCAAAGAAGCTGGAACATTGCCCGGAAAAGAACATTTACCTATGCGAACAATTCGGTTGTCATCAGCACCACCGGTAACCACACCATTGGCACCAATACAAAAGTGGCAGAGTGGGGCACTAACCGCTTCGGCCACCCGTTCGTTACTTCCATCCAGGAGCCGCTGCTGGTAAGGCAATCCTGCCAGTTCCGGCTAACAGGCGGGGTAGTGAAACATGAACTGGTCAACCGTAACCTGACCGTCACTTTCGGGCTGGACGCGCAGGGTAATGCCATGACCACCTGCCCGGGCTCATCACCTTTTTATATGAAACTCGTGTGGATCGGACCGAATAATATTACTTATACGGTGATCCGTCCTTATTAAACACCCTTACTATACATCGAAAGAGCGGCCCTGGGGCCGCTCTTTTTATTGAAATAATATTGATGGCTATCCACATCACTGCACAACACCGGAATATTTAAACGGCCCCCAGTAGTAGAGGTTCTTATACTTGTCTCCATATTTACCGCTGATGAATGACTGCCTGGTTTTCTGCAGCGCATCGATGATCAGCATCCTGTCGTTGTAAATATGGCCATAGAGCTCACCCATGAACATCGCCGTAGCCTCATCATCCACTTTCCAGGTGGTGGCAATCACACCACCGGCACCGGCAATCAGAAACGCGGTAACCAGGTTCGGAGCGATGTCAAGCGATGCCACCGCTTCTGCGGTTTCGCAGGCGGAAAGGCAAACCAACCGGGCCCTGATCTTTAAATCAGTTATTTCCGCGAACTGCAGGAATCCGTCTTCGCGGGAGGCCGGTGGTTCGGTCAGCACCAGTGAATTGTCCTGTGGGTCGTTGATAGAGTTAAGCCCATGAACCGCAAAATGAATAACACCGCCATTCAGTTTGCCAGCAGCAGCCATTTCTTTGAATGAAGATTCCGTAACGGCTGATTGCTGCACAACCTGCGCCGCCGGAAGCAATTCACGAATAGCGGACAGCTCTCTGGCTGTTGCCGGCAGATCACCCCAACTGGCCATCCCCAAAGCGGCCAGATCGTAAGCACGGCCTGTTTTCTTCGGTTGAAACCCGCGGTAATCAGGATTGCCTAAAGCTATCATTGATAAATCACCGGACTGGTTCCGCTGACCAAGTTTTTCCGCAATGCTGAATGACGGCAGGTATGCAATTGAATACTGTTCACCAATGAATTTTCCTTCTTCATTTTTCAACACCTCCAGGGGAATACTGGTTGTAAACTGATCCTGTATGATGATCAATTTCTTCTTGCTTTTCAACATCGGCTCAATACCTGAAAACAGGAGTTGATATAATAACCTGCCTGCTCCTTCAGCGAATTTCTGCCGGTAACCCGCGTTTACGGTATCCCTGGTTCTCACATTTAAACCACGCGAAAGCTCTCCGGCCAATATCCCTTTTTTGAACCATTGGCAGGCCGCTCCTGCCAGTGTAAGATCACGGTAGAAATCCCATTCCAGGTCGGCACGATCATACGATTCCGGCTGCCGGTCATATAAGAACTGCGAAATCTCGGTTATCTGCCGGATCCAGGCCCCGAGACCGTAGCGCTGATAGTAACCTACCACCGAGTCTACAGGGATCCGGATCAATTCGGCCGACTGCCTGCTCACGGCAACCAGGTATGAGGTTTTATTACCGGCGCTGATGTTGTAGGACAAAAGCAGCTCGTCTTCATTCAGCGTGCGCTGAACCTGTTTCAGCTGCGCCGGTCCGGAGACGAAGTTCTTGCCGGTGAACGATACAAACAGGTTGTTTGCTTTGCTGTCTTCCGATAGTTCAAATATTTCCGCCACGTCCGCCTTCTTCCTGTTAAGGGCTATCCGCTTAAGAAATTGATACGCGTTCTTCATTGTGATACTGGGAACCCGTCTGGGATCAGTGATCCCGTTTCGTTCCAGGTACTGCTTATATAGCGTCAGCGACTTACGCAGCCAGCCTTCCGCTTCTTTATATTTCCCCAGCTGGAAAAAGCTCATGCCCGCAACCATTGAAAACTGCGCGACGTCTTCGCTACCCGTAGTTTGGTAAACTGAAGCGTATTCAACGGACTTTGCTGCGCACTCACTGTAAGCGCCGGACCGGTACAGCAGCTTGCAGAGGTTGTCATCGAGCGTAATCGATGATGCATCGCTTCGATCCCTTTCCAGCTTTCTGCTTAGTTCATGGTAATAAAATACAGAATCAAATTGCTTCAGGTCGGAGAAAACAATATACAGCCGGTTTGTCGCCAGTGGAATGAATGACCGGTCTGCCATGCCTTGTGCGAATACATATCCTTCTCTTGCGAATGACAAAGCCGAATCATAATTCCGCTGTTGCCGGTAATTGTCACTGATCTTAAGAAAAAGCAAGATGCGGGTATCATCGCCGATCTTTCGGCATGACCGCGACCAGCTGAGTGCAGTCTGCAATAACCGGTTTGCGCCGGGAAGGTTATCCTTCCACTCGTAATCTCCCAGTTGGAATAGTTGCCGAACCAGCCGAATGGTATCTTTCAATATTGAGGAAGCCGTGATTGACCGCGGAAAATACAGGTCTAATGCTTTTAGTTTATTCCGGTGTTCCAGTTCAAATTTTCCAACATCCCAGAGAAAATCGCGCAACACAAAATACCTGCTGTATTCCTGGTTCACTTCCTGTTCTATGAACGCGTCCTTCTGCCGCACAACTTCTTCCTCGCCCTCATCATACCCATCGCGGGTGAGCTGCCGCGCTTTGAATAGTGCCTGGGTAGCGGCGTTATTCGCAGCATAGCCCGCCAGGGTTTCATCAAACAGTCTTTGCAGAGAATTTGTCCGGAAAGGGAATATGCCCCTCCTGCTGAGGGTATCCAGCTGCGCCATGGCGTCACCGATGTCTTCTTTCGACACCATGTACTCTGCTGCCATTTTGTAATAGAAGTCCAGCTGCTCCATGTCTTCTACCGCGGCAAATGCATGGGCCAGCGTCAGCGCGTTGCGGTAGTCGCTACCTCCTTTTTCCAAAGCGGTTTTCGCATAAACGATTGCCGGTTCATTACTCCCTACCAGTAATGCGTGCCAGGCCGCATTTCTCCAGTTAGCAGACCGGTTGGGAAATAATCTCGTAAGGTGAAGCTCATCATTCAGCGCAGCGGCGTAATTGCCCTGCTCATTGTAGATCCAGGACCGGGCGAAGATCGCCTGCGCATAACCGGAATCTTCCAGGATAAGCTGATTAAGGATAGGCAGTGCACAATCGTATTTGCCTTCTTCAATGCATTTTTCAGCCGTGGCAAGTCTTGCTTCGGGGGTTTGTTGTGCATGCAGCACCGCATGGCTCAGCTGGATCGCCAGCAGCAGCAGGATCTTTCTCATACAGGGGTATTCAACGCCTAATGTAAAAAATCCTGGTAACTGATCTGTGGTTTTTTAAAATGTAACCGGTTCCCGCGCTATTCCACTATCCGCAGTTTAGCATAATTGAGCATGATCTTCTTTTCTCCATTGTGCTCGAACAATACAGTGGCAATCGGGTTGTGACCGGAGCCTTCTATCTTCTTCACTTCGCCAAAACCAAACTTCTGGTGCTCTACTTTCATCCCGGCCTGCAGGTTACTGGTATCGCTGGGCGTAAAGTCTTTGGAAGGCACGTGCTCCACTACCTTACCGGAAGGCGGATTGCCGATATAGGATGGCTTATCACCCGCAGCGCCTGCTGGCTTCTTTGACGGTGGCGGACCATATCTTTTTTCCGCCTGTGCCGCTTCGCCGCCGAACATTCCCCGGTGCATCCGCTGGAACGCGTTGCCCATATTGCTGAAGCCACTCTGATTTCTTGCGCCTCCGCCTGCGAAACTGCGGTCGATATGTTCTTCCGGTAACTCTTCCAGGAAACGGCTGGGCTCGTTCTGCACCAGGTTGCCAAACCGGTAACGCGAGTTGGAATAGGTGAGCCAGAGGTGGGCCTTGGCGCGGGTGATCGCAACATAAAACAACCTCCGCTCTTCCTCCAGCTCTTCACGTGTATTGATGCTCATGCCACTGGGAAACAAGGTCTCTTCCAGCCCGCCGACAAACACGTTGGCGAACTCGAGGCCCTTTGCAGCATGGATGGTCATCAGCTTCACCGTATCGCTTTCCTCCTTGTCGTCATCGGCGTCGGTAAGCAATGTGATCTGCTGCAGGTAAGCGCCCAGTCCCTTGTCGCCCACTTCCCCCGTTTCCTCGCTGGTTGGGCTTTCGGTCCATTCCTTGATCGAGTTCAGCAATTCCTGTATGTTCTCGTAACGGGCAAGCCCCTCGGTGCTCTTATCATTGAACAACTCCCGGATAATATTTGTGCTCTTACCCACCACAACGGCCAGGTCATAGGCATTCCGCTTCTGCAGTTCGCTCTGGAACATCCTTATCATCGTTACAAATCCGTCGATCGCTTCCAGTGTATTGCTCTTGAAGCCTCCCATCGCCGCGGTGCCCAGCACGTCCCAGAGGCTCTGGTCTCTTTCATTGGCCATCAGCACCGCCCGGTCGATCGTTGTTTTGCCGATACCTCTTGCGGGGTAATTGATAATGCGCTTCAGCGCTTCTTCATCTTTCGGATTCACGATCACGCGCAGGTAAGCGATGAAGTCTTTAATCTCCTTTCGCTGGTAAAATGAAATACCACCGTAGATGCGATAGGCAATTCCCATCCGCCTCAGGCTTTCTTCATAACTCCGGCTCTGCGCGTTGGTGCGATATAGTATGGCAAATTCTTTATTGCTGTAGTGTTTGCGCAGCTTCATCTCCTGTATCTGGTCGGCCACGAACCTGCCTTCGTCGTTATCCGTCATCGTGCGCACCAGCCTGATCTTTTCACCGCCCGCATTATCTGTCCAAAGCGCTTTGGGTATCTGTCCCTTGTTGTTTTTGATCACCTCGTTGGCAACGTTCAGGATACTCTGGGTGCTGCGGTAGTTCTGTTCCAGCTTGATGACCTTCACGTCGTCATAGTCTTTCTGGAACTGCAGGATGTTTTCTATCGTGGCGCCGCGGAAGCTATAGATGCTCTGCGCGTCGTCGCCCACCACGCAGATATTCTCGTGCATAGCCGCCAGCAGCTTGGTGATCTGGTACTGCACCGGGTTGGTGTCCTGGTACTCGTCTATCAGGATGTACCTGAACTTGCGCTGGTATTTGCTCAGCATCTCCGGGAAATCACGCAGCAGTTCATACATCTTGAGCAACAGGTCGTCGAAGTCCATCGCGCCGTTCTTGAAACACCTTGCCGCGTAGGCGCGGTAGATCTGTGCGATCGCGGGGCGGTTGGCGCGCATGTCTTCCTGCTGGATATAATAGTCGTTGGCATATTCATCCGGACCCACCAGGGCGTTCTTTGCCGATGAGATCCGGTTGTGCACCACGTTGGGTTTATAATGTTTGTCGTCGAGGTTCTGTTCGTTGATCACCGTTTTGAGTACGCTGCGGCTGTCATCGGTATCATAAATAGTGAAGTTATTCGGGTAACCCAGGCGGTGACCGTCTGCCCGCAGTATCCGGGCGAACACGCTGTGGAAGGTGCCGATATACAGGTTGCGGGCGTCGGTATTGCCTAGGATATGTTCCACCCTTTCTTTCATCTCGGCAGCCGCCTTATTGGTAAACGTGAGGGCAAGGATGTTGAACGCATCCACCCCCTTAGCCATCAGGTGCGCGATACGGGTGGTAAGTACCTTGGTCTTTCCGCTTCCTGCCCCGGCAACGATCATCAGCGGCCCTTCCGTATGCAATACCGCCTCTTTCTGCGGCTCATTCAATCCCTGCAGGTAATCCTTCATAAGGCGTGCAATTTAAGCAGGCGAGCTGGGATTGAACGGGGTGGTGGAGAAGTCTGGATGTAAAATCACAACAACCCGGGGCGCCGATAATATAAGTCGTTGATCATCTTCGGCTGCGTAACGACCGATTAAAATCCCAAATGCTGAAATTCCAAATTCCAATCCCGATCAATAACCCATGAGTCACCGGCTTAATGACCAATGACCACAATGACCGTTTGGGACTGAACCTGAACCTTGAACGGCGAAAGCCGAACCCGCCTACCGCCTAATGCCTAACGCCTACTGTGTAATGCCTAACGCCTAATGCCTAACCCCTAACGCCTATCTCCTGCCCCTCATCCTACCGCCACCACCTTCATCGCATAATTACCCGGCGAAATCGCGGCTTCTGTGGTGTATGCTGTGGGCGATTCGATACTGTTCAGTTTTAAAAGTACCATCCATGGCGTCCTCGCCGGGTAAACCCGGAGCTTGCACTGCCCGGAAGTTTCTGGTTCAAGACTGTAAACATCCGAGGTATCGCTGTCTATGCGCATGTCCTTTTTATAACGCGCATCGCCTTCAATTAATACGAGGTCAAAGTAAAAATGCGTCACCAGTCTGCCGGTGTTATCGAGCGTTCCCATGCCTATCGGAATGTCTACTTCAACAAACCCCGGTGTTTCGCGTACCATAAAACCACCGGTAAGTAACCGCCCCAGCTTCTTACCGGGTTGCAGGTCAAAGTCTTTCAGGAAACTGTAATCCATCCTCCCCGATTGATTAAGCCCCTTCCTCAGCATTCCGCTTAAATAGGAAAAAGTTCTGCCGAGTTGCAGGTCTTTAGAATAGGGCTTAAGCATCGCTAAAATAAGTTTGCCCGCCTTGTTCACCGCATCCGTGCTGTTTGCATTGCGCTGCAGCGAATCGTTCAACCGGGCTTTCTTCCCTGTCCCTCGCTTTTTTCTCCAGTACCCGCCATCCTCGGTGTTTACCCATGTATACCGGTCCGGGTCGGGGCATGGTGGCCGCCTGCGTGCCATAGTTGAAATTTTATTCTAAAATAGCTAAAAATACACTGGTTTACAATAGCTCCCGGGGACATATAGAGCACATATAGAGCACTTATAGTGCACCTATAGAGCACCTATAGAGCATTAGACCCGTAGATCAGGTAGTGTAAATAGGTTGCACAGCCGGTGCAGACCCGATGCAGACCCGATGCAGAGTCGACCTGCTAAAGGCCTTGCAGTGATCCTGGCATATGGTGACAACGATCCCGCAGTGATCCGGCAATAGCCTGGGATTCCTGTTGCAATCAGCAGCCTGAACAATGATCACATTTCAGTATTCAACGCTCACATATCCCCTTGACCCGGCTAACCCTGCTAACTTCGCCGATTCATCTTTTCTGACACTTATCATTTCCCGCACCCTATCCTCCGTCGTACCTTGTATTTCTCCCACATGTCATAGCCTGTTACAGTTATTGATTTTTTGATTAATACCTGGTGGTATGATAAAAGATGTATTGATGGGACCGGATTGGTTGCTCTGGAAGCAATTCGTGAATATTTTGATTCCGGTGCAGGATGGAAGCCGGCCAGCTCCCCGGCAACTGGCATCTCCTTTTTTATTGAACTGGCTGAAGCGGCTGTTCCCGTTCAGGATCAGGCGACTTGATTAAGATTCCGGAACGTGTAGCAACCAAAAACAGCCTGGCCGGCAGGGTGCGTAATTGTAATCCCGGATGTTCCGTGCACTCGTTTTGCAAGCTAAATTTAATAGGTTCATTCTCAGTCAAAAACCTAACTTTAGAGACCTATTGCACGCTCATTAGACCAGGCATTCCATGAGAAAACTTCTACCAGTTATTCTTCTGCTGTCCGCTTTCCCGGCAATCAGCCAGATCAATGTAACGAACGAAACGAATCCCGTGATCCTCGCACAAAAAATTGTTGGTAGAGGTTTGACCATTTTAAATGCTCAATTCAAGGGTGGTGAAACTTCGGCTGGTGTCTTCAAAAAAACCGGTGGAAATTTCCTGCTCGACTCCGGAATTGTATTAACAACCGGTAATGCGAAAACAGTGCCGGGCAAATTAGGCGTGAACGCGCCTGCGTCATCTCATTTGAGTGTGACCCACACGCCCACCTCTCAAGGTGATGCAGACCTTGCTTTCCAGGCGGGGGTAGCTTCAGTTAATGATGCATGCGTGCTGGAATTTGATTTCATTCCACAGGGTGATAGTATTTACGTGCGGTATATCTTCGGCTCGGAAGAGTACCCTGATTTTAACTGCTCAGATTTTAATGATGTTTTTGCGTTCTTGATCACTGGGCCCGGTATTCTTGGCAAGAAGAATATTGCCCTGGTGCCACATCCTACAATGGCAATACCTGTTACGATTAATACGGTGAATAACGGCGTTCCGGCAGGCCCCATTATAAACTGCCAGCTGCCAATTGGTTCAGGAGGACCCTTTCCACAATACTACATTGACA
>DASVBM010000266.1:0-2179 GCA_036375835.1 Chitinophagaceae bacterium
CGGATCAGGCAGGGCTCGATACTTTCAGAAAAGAATATGGCAACCAGCTGTATACCCTGGAGGACCGTCCTGGTTCAGATAACGCGAAGTACTACGGGGCAAAAGACGTGATAGACACCGAAGACCTGTTCGAAGAGATAGAAAAGCATTCATCTCATCGTGCAGACCAGCGTGCCTTTGTAAAAGCAAGGATATTCGACCTGCTGATTGGCGACTGGGACCGGCACGAAGATCAATGGGAGTGGGCGGTGCAGGAGAAAGATGGCAAGGTCGTATACAAGCCGTTGCCAAAGGACAGGGACCAGGCATTGTCTTCTTATGATGGCCTGCTCATCCGTATGGGAAGCAAGATGGCGAAAGCTGAAATGCTGCAGTCTTTCGGTGAGACGATCCGCGACGTGCAGGGATTTACCAGCTTCTATCGCCCAACCGACATGCCTTTAACGAATGAAATGCCGCTGGAAACCTGGAAGGCCGCTGCCCGTGAACTACAGGCGCGGATTTCTGATTCGGTGATTGAAAGGGCCACCAGGCAGATGCCGGCAGAAGTTTATGCTGTCTCCGGGGCTGATCTGGCTGCAAAACTGAGATCGAGGCGAGACCAGCTGGAAACGCTCGCAACCCAATTCTATTTGAGCCTGGCAAAAGAAACTGCAGTAAAAGGCACTAAAGGCAATGAACTGCTTGAGGTCCAGGGAACGGGGGATGGCAATATCCAGCTGAGGCTTTATTCAATTGATAAGGAAGGCAGATCTTCTGCACAGCCGTTTTATTCACGGCTCTTCAAACCCACCGAGACGAAAGAGATCCATGTATACGGCTGGGGAGGCAACGATCAGTTCAAGGCAGCAGGAGCCGGCAACAGCCCGATCATCGTCCGCTTTATCGGCGGCAGTGAGCAAGACGATTATCAAATTGCAGATGGTTTCGGGAGCCGCGTGCATATCTACGATAACAGCGACAACAGTTTTTCCGGCGCCGCAAAACGCCATATATCGAACGATACCGCTGTGCATGCTTACGAAAAACACTACAAAACCGACGACTTCAGCATAGCGCCGCAGATCGGCTATAATAACGACGACCGGGTATTCGTCGGCCTCGGCGCGAAGTACACCAACCATGGTTTCCGCGCCGATCCTTTCATTTCACAAAATAAGGTACGCGTCCGTTATTCAATCGATCAGCAGGCTTTCAGCTTCGGATATGAAGGTCTGTTCAGGGAGCTGATCGGCAAATGGCACCTCGGTCTTTCTGCAGAATACGATGGAGTACGTGACCAGGATTTTCCCGGCATAGGTAATAACACCGAACTCGCTGAAAATTACCCCCGGCGATATTATCGCTACCGCAATAAGGAGATTAATGGCGCGCTCCGGCTGATCCGCAACATCGGCAAGCACCATACCGTCACCGCTTCCGGATTGTACCAGTCTGTTCAGGTGCTGGAAGATACCGGCAGGTTCATCAGCGTACACCTTCCCGCTAATGGCCATAGCTTCACCCCGCAACAGTTCGCGGGTGCAAGGCTCGAGTACGATTACTCGAGTGTAGATGATCCCGTTGTACCAAAAAAGGGACTGCGGTTTAACACGGCTGCAGAATATCTTGCGAATACTAAAAATAAAAATTCAGTTCGCCGACTGAATGGAATGTTTGGTTTCATCATTCCGGTCGGGCCATTTACACTGGCATCAAGGGCGGGCGCGTCAACATTATCCGGTGAACCGGAATTCTACCAGCTGAACAAAATCGGCGGCGGAAGAACGCTACGCGGTTTCCTCAGATACCGCTTCTATGGCAATACGGCGTTCTATAACCAGAATGAGTTGCAGTGGAATTTCAACGTAAAGACCTATCTGTTTAACGGTAAGATGGGATTGGTTGCGTTGTTCGATAACGGCCGGGTATGGTACCCGGGAGAAATCTCAGATACATGGCATACGGCCGTTGGCGGCGGGCTGATGCTGGCACCATTTAACAAGATCTCGGTTACGGGGACTTACGCGGTATCCAAAGATGGCGGACGTATCTCGGTCCGGTTCGGTCATATGCTGAAATAAGTAATGGAAAAACAGCCTGGCGACGCTGTTGCATGCGTTTAACAGATTTGTCCAGATTTGGGGATCCGTATGATATCCCCGGCAAGCGGAAATTTGGCCATCCGCTGACTGTTACT
>DASVBM010000143.1:0-4351 GCA_036375835.1 Chitinophagaceae bacterium
CGCTGCTGTTATCCCACCACCACCGCCATTGTATCCGGTACAGTTCCACTTCTACTTCGGTTGCGCCGGGAACAAGTGTTCCTTCCGTATTTACATCCACTATCTGGAATTGCTGCGGCTTGTTTATTGAAAGATAGCCCCAGTAATTTTCGGGCTCAGGCACCCGCAATCCTGCATATGAGCTGTAGGGATGATAAGGCATTGACACGTTGTCAATACTGAAATTCCCTCCGGGTTCGAACACTTTTACCACCAGATTGGCCAACAGCATGCCGGGGGCATTTTCATTTACTTCGAATGCCGGGCTCACGATGGCTTTGCCTTCTGCACTCAGTGCACCGTCAAATATCGTTTTGCTTTGTGCAGAGAATGCGGCTGTCGGGTTGTCAAATTCGTATTCTTCAAACTTCGGGAATGTTGTATTCCTGCGGTACAGCTGTGCTTCCACTTTTGCCTTCAGGTTCTGTGCAACAGCACCAAATAACCAACGTGCAGCCAAAGTGCCGTTCACCGAAGCACCCTTCCCCAGTGCGTTTACCCCACCAAAGTCAAGATTAATCTTTAACCTGTTGGGCATTACCGTTTCGATTTTTAGCTTTTTTTCGAAATTGGCACCGCCTACATTAATGCGGCATATCCAGTTGCCGGTTGGAGCTTCCGGATGCGTGGCTGTACGAAATACATTGAAGCCGTCTTCCGCATTGGTCTGCACCAGCTTTTTATATAGCTGTCCCTTCGGAGAAATGAGCTGCATCTCTATGGGATGATCAGCGGGCAGTTTCCTGTCTTTGTCTTCAATGATGAAACCCAGGAACAGGCTGTCACCAGGCCTCCAGACGCCGCGTTCCCCGAAAATAAAGCCTTTGATCCCGTTCTTCACTGAGGCACCGGATACATCAAAGCGGCTCAGCGGGAGGGCCGAGCCATCGTCGATTTTCAGGTAACCTTTCTGCTGACCTTTACGGGCGATTACCAGGTAAGGCTTCCGCCTCACATCCATCAGTGCAATACCTTCGTTATCGGTACTTGCTTTAGCTACTACCTGTTGCTGGTAATCCAGTACCTGCAACTCCACTTCATTCATCGGATCGGTAGAGATGAGGTCTGTAGCCACCACCAGCAGGCTGTTGTCGCTTCCGCGTTTTGCAGTGAGGCCGATATTGCTGGATATGATATTCCTGCTTTCAAATCTTTCTTTGTTATAGTATGAACGGTGGCAGGGATTGTCTTTCTCTTCCCAGTTATGGCCATAGGGATACCAGGTATCGTAATTATTCCAGAACTGCTCGTCTTCATCCACGTCACCGCTGTTGTCGCCGTAAGACTCATAATAGTAATAATCCTCTTCAGACTCTTCGTCATCTTTCTCACCGGCAGTGACCGTACAGTTGTAAGTGGAATAATCAGGTCGGAATCCTATTGTAACGCGATAAATCGCTCCCGGTTCCGGCTGAACGTATTTATCAAGGTCAAGTGAAAACCGGTTTTTCCGGGTAAGGTTCAGGCTTTTGTCTCCATCCAGTCGTACCGTTGCCTGTACCAGTGGTTTGGCAACACGCCTCAGCTCATTTTCCCCACCGAGGTCATTTCGCTGCAGGAATTGCGCAACGTTTGTTTCGTAGATACGAACTACTGAAACATCTACCGCTTTCAGGTTGGTTGCGTCGAAAGGAAGTACGATTTTTCCGCCGCTGTTGGGGAGTATATTACCGGATCCGTGAATCCTGACCGAAGGAAGGCGGTTTTCGAAATAGAGGTTCGACGTAAATCCTTTTGCCAGTTTTTCACCCCACAGATTCTCGATCCCTTCATTGATGTACACCGTGTAGTTGCCATAAAGCCTTGCAGGTGTATATACTTTTACTTCACTCCCGTTGATCGTGTAGCTCAGGCTTTCCTGCTCGTTAATGCTGATCAGGCCTTCCAGCATCTGCCCAACCTTAACAGGATCGCTGAACTGGACCAGTACATACTGCTCTTCTTCCTGCACAGCGCGGACGTTCATTACCCTGAAATCACCGATTGCAGGCACCTGCAACTCTTTTTTATCCGACCGGTCCAGACCCAGTGCTTCACCGCTCCACGAAAGGAAGAGGACGCCTGGCCCGTTGCTGCGATTGATTTCCGTTATTGCAAAACGGTGGGTCTTGTCTTCTTCATTATGTTGCCAGTCAATTTTCAGCTTCGACTGGTTCAGCGACGCACTGAGGAGCTGCTCTACTTTCTTGCTGTCTTCCACGTCTGCGGTAAAAACAGTGCCATTCAGTTCAAGTCTGTTCTTACCGGTGCTGCGGAGGCCTTCTTCTTCTATCTTGAATCCCGGTTTGGTTACCTGCATATTAAACCGAAAGTCGCGGTACTTCTCCGGAACCCGTAATACTTTACCGAGACTGAAGCTTGCCTGGTACAACTGATCTGGTTGCAGGTCCTTTTCCGGCTTGAATTCAATGGTGCGCGCATCAATCCAGTACGCGGTTCCCTTAACAGCAGGAGAAAAATCGAATAACTCTGTTTTCAAAGGTTCGTTGATCGCGTGCGCTGTTACAGCGTCAATCGCGAGCTGAATGCGGATGCTGCTTTTCTTGGAGATCACACCGGAAGTATAAGCTTCGATATATTTTCCGAATTCCGGGTCGATCTTTACTAGTTTTTGTTTCCGGTTACATGAGATGAGTGCGGCGGAGGCGAGTAGCGCCAATAAAAAAAGCCGGCTCTTCGCTGCGAGCGGCTTCATTCGGTGCGTGTCCATATGTGGTTTTGAGTTCTGAAGGTTTAGCGTATTGCTGACATGAATTTAGTCATGAAACCCAGGACTTCCAAAGCCAAATCTTTGTTAACTCGGAAATTGCAAGGTGTCGTCTATCCGGTGATTCTTTGCTAAATTGCTTTTAAATGAGCCCAGGCTTTGCATCTTTCCGGAAAAGAATCCTGAATCGGTTTAGTTACCGGATGTTTCTCCTCTCGCGGCTCCCGCTTGTCTGGATCAGCGGTATCCGTGTTGAATCGCTGTCTCAAATCTCATGTACCACCAGTGTGCGGTACGGGTGGATCAACAGAAACCCGTTTGGATCCCTGTATTTTGCTGTAATGCAGATGGCAGCAGAACTGAGTACCGGTGCCCTTTGCATGGGTAATATCTATAAATCAGATCCCGCAGTGAGCATGCTGGTAATCCGTACTCAGGCGGTATATACAAGGAAAGCAAAAGGATTAATCCGGTTTACCTGCAATGACGGTCTGCTGATCGCGTCCGCTGCGGAACGGGCATGCAGCGATCACCAGCCACATGAGGTGAACTGCAGCTCAGTCGCGGTGAATGAAACAGGTGAACAGGTAGCGGAATTTCAAATCATCTGGAGTTTTAAACAACGTCAGTAAACGACAACAGTATGAAGATTTCTTTTCATGGAGCAGCGCGTACGGTTACAGGATCCAAGCACCTTGTTAAACTCGATGACGGAACACAGTTCCTGTTTGACTGCGGGCTCTTCCAGGGAATGGGCAAGGAGACGGGCCCGCTGAACGAGCACTGGGGATTCGAGCCTCGTGAGGTTAAATTCGTATTGCTATCCCATGCCCACATCGACCATTCGGGCCTGCTGCCAAAACTGGTGCGCGACGGGTTCAAGGGAAAGATATACTGCACCTCGGCTACCCGCGAACTTGCGAACATATTGTTGCTGGATTCTGCAGAAATCCAGCGGGATGACACAGAATATTCCAACAAGAAACGGGTAAAACGCGGTGAGCCCCTGATTGCACCCCTTTATACTGTCGATGACGCAAAAAGCGTATACCCGCTAATGGAACTTGTACCCTATGGAAAATGGACGGAAATAGACCGCGGGATAGAAGTCCTGTTTACCGATGCCGGTCACATCATTGGCAGTGCCGCGGTACATGTACGTGTGAGCGGACAGGGTAAGACGGAACAACTCACATTCAGCGGCGACGTTGGCCGCTATGGGGATGCAATCCTCAGGTCTCCTGAACTCTTTCCCCAGGCCGATCATATCGTTATTGAAAGTACCTATGGAAACACGCTGCACCAGGACCTGGTGAGCACTGCTGACCATTTTATGGAGTGGATAGGGAAGACATGTATCCAGAAAAAAGGCAAGCTCATTATTCCCGCATTCAGCGTAGGCAGAACCCAGGAACTCCTGTATTTTCTCAACCAACTGGAGCTGGAGAGGCAATTGCCGAAGTTGCCCGTGTTTGTGGATAGTCCATTGAGCAGAGAAGCAACAGATGTGGTGAAGTCGCATCCTGAAGGCTTCAACAGACACATCCGGAAGCTCTTACTAACTGACAGCGATCCGTTTGACTTTCCCGGTCTTAAATTTATCCA
>DASVBM010000346.1:0-10410 GCA_036375835.1 Chitinophagaceae bacterium
TGTATGCTTTCAGGGTGTCGAGCACAAAAGGGGTGGCAACCGGGTGCGGCCCGTCGTCGAAGGTGAGGTAAAGGATCTTTTCTTCTTTTTCTACGGGGATATTCCATACCAGGCCGGGATACATCCACCTGATCCATCGTGGTACTGTAACAGAATACATGCGTTGATTTTAGTCGCCGTACGCGACGATGTGAATGATTTTTCCCTGATACATATACACCCTGCCCCGGTTCTTCAGAAATTCGTTTCTGGTTTTATTGTCGGAAAGGATCGGCGTCATAAACTGTTCCGCCACTTCCCGTTTCAATGTAGGGGGATCACCCACCACGATGGCGGTGGCTGCATAGCTCCTGAGGCTGTTCTGGAAGGCTTCCATCGTCATCTCGCGGGTGGAGTAGAGGTCTGTTCCGATGATCTGGTCACCGGTGATCGCCAGAAAACCCGCAAAATTGCTGTCGGTCTTCGAGAGTTTATCAGTAAAGAACTTCACGTACTGCGAGTCTTCGGCCAGGAAGCGCTTTTCAGTGAGTATGTCCTTATATGCATTGGTCTGTGATTTCCTGCCGCTGAGTGTGAATTGATTTTCTATGGTTTCCCAGATCTTGTGTTGTTTACGGCTGAGGTCATTCGCGCGGCGCAATCCCATGTCTGCCGAACGGAAGAAGTCAAAAGGTTTTGCTCTGCGGTCCCAGCGGCCTTTCTCCACGCAGTAGACGTTTACGTAGTAACGTTGCCTGTCGGGCGGTAGTATCATGGTCTGCGATATGATCCGGTCCTGTTTGCCGCCGGTGATGATATCGCCCGAATGGAGTACGATCGGTTGTTTGGAATTGTTCCGCATCTCCAGCACCCTTACATCTGCATTGCCGGAGCCTTTGAGCTCGTTGATCTTTACCTTTCTTTCGCGGATCGCACGTTGCAGTGAACTGACCTTGTCGAACGGAAGATAGCCCTTGGATCCTCCGTCACCTACATAACGCACAGGGATGAGCTGCAGGTTACCGAAGGTCCACGACTTCGCTGAATCGTATTGAACGATGACTTCGGGAAAGTTTTGCTGGGACTTTGAAGAGACGCTGCACAGTACCAGGAAAAGCAGGAAAAATAGTCTGATCGGGTTGTTACTCAAATGCTGAACGAATATTGTTGCTTAAAGATATGCAGTACAAGTGTGCGACGCAACGAAGATGACATGAAATTCCACTGGCGGGCCCGCAAAAACGGTTTATGTTATCTTTTTTAACACTATAGTGTACCGTTATCTTTGCACCATGGCATCAAAAGTAAGGGTCAGGTTTGCTCCTTCGCCCACCGGCGGGCTACACCTCGGCGGCGTGAGAACGGTATTATACAACTATCTGTTTGCGCGTAAACATGGCGGTGATTTTATCCTGCGCATCGAAGACACAGACCAGAACCGGTTCGTGGAAGGCGCCGAACAGTACATTTTCGATTGCCTGGAATGGTGTGGTCTGGTTCCGGATGAGAGTGTTCATCGTGATGGCGGTTACGGTCCTTACCGGCAAAGCGAGCGCAAGGAAATTTACCGGAAATATGCGGAGCAGCTGGTGAAGAACGGCTTTGCTTATTACGCGTTCGATACACCTGAAGAGCTGGAGGAGATGCGGCAGAAATTCAGGACCCACGATAATCCCACGCCGCAATACAACCAGGAAGTCCGCGAGCGGATGCGGAATTCACTGACCATGGGAGATTCGGAAGTGGATCGCCTGCTTGGTGAAGGTGCTCCTTACGTAATCCGCATCAAAATGCCATTGAACGAAGAGATCCGTTTTACAGATATGATCCGCGGCGAGGTTAGTTTTCATTCTGCGCTGGTGGACGATAAAGTCTTGCTGAAGGCCGACGGGATGCCTACCTATCACCTTGCTGTAGTGGTGGACGATTATTTGATGAAGGTGTCGCACGCCTTCCGGGGTGAAGAGTGGCTGCCCAGCGCACCGGTGCACATTCTTCTTTGGAAATACCTGTTTGGATTAGAAAACATGCCGCAATGGGCGCACCTGCCGCTGATACTGAAACCAGACGGTAATGGTAAACTGAGTAAACGTGATGGCGACAGGCTGGGGTTTCCTGTTTTCGCGATGGACTGGACCGACCCGCGTACCGGCGAAAAGGCAACTGGCTTCCGGGAAAGCGGCTTCCTGCCCGAGGCATTTGTAAATATGCTGGCCATGCTGGGCTGGAATGACGGCACCGAACAGGAGATATTCACGATAGACGAGTTAGTAGACCGGTTTTCCCTGGACAGGGTGCATAAGGCCGGCGCCAAATTCGACTTTGAAAAAGCAAAGTGGTTCAACCACGAATGGATCAGGCGAACTCCCGCGGAACACTGGATGGAATATGTGCGGGCGGATTTTGCACGGAGAGGTATAATCGTTCAAGATGAAGCAAAGTTCACCGCGATACTGGAAATGGTAAAGGACCGGTGTACGTTGCTCACCGATTTTTACGATCAGTGCAGCTTCTTTTTCCTGGCGCCGGCTGAGATTGATCTGGCTGCAATAAAAGGGAAGTGGACGGAAGCCAGGGCGGCGTTTTTTGCTGACTGGAGCTCCGGGCTGAAACCGGGACTTACCGCAGCAGACATGGAAAGTTCGTTCAAGGAGCTGGCTGGTCAGCAGAACCTGAAAACAGGTGAACTGATGTTACCGCTGCGGGTGATGCTTGTTGGAGGGAAGTTTGGCCCGGGCGTGTTCGAGATCGCCTCTCAGATCGGGAGCGATGAAACGAGGTCAAGGATTTCAACTGCGCTGAAACAATTGTGATTCGGCTATTTATTTGGTCACGACTTTACCGGGATTCCGTGCGATAAAATCATCCCAGCCTTTAAACCCTGCGGAAACGGCCGCGACCGGTGAAGATACCTGGTAATAATGGCAGAGCGCTACTGCAAGGGCGTCGGTTGCATCAAAATATTTCGGCTGTTCCCTGATCTGCAGGATTGTCTGCAGCATTTTCCATATCTGTTCTTTGTCTGCGTTGCCGTTGCCGGTTATGGATTGTTTCACTTTCTTAGGTGAGTATTCCGTTACCGCCAGTTTAGCCTGCATGGCGGCGGCGATGGCTACACCCTGGGCCCTTCCCAGTTTCAGCATACTTTGTACGTTCTTGCCGAAGAACGGGGCTTCGATCGCAAACGTGGTGGGCTGGTAAGTGGCGATCACCTCCGTGACTTTCGAGTGAATCATTTCCAGCCTTGAATAGATATTGCGGGTACCGGCGAGTTTCAGCACATCCATGGTTAAGGGAACGGGCAGTCCCTGCGACACCCTGATCACTGCATAACCCATGATGGTGGTTCCGGGGTCAATGCCAAGTATGATTTCGCCATCATGCACGAGGTGAAAGTAAGATGTTTGCAAATACGATATCAATCATGTTGATAAAGACCTGAGTTCATTATTTTTGAAGCTAAATCCACGTTCTGAATAAACGAGTTAAGATATTCCTGAATTATTTTATCGGTCCTGTTTTATTCGCGTGGGTTTCATTTTCTCTTTACCGGGAGATAGAACGCCAGCAAGACCTTCAGCAGAGCTGGGAACACATCAGGGCTTCGGCCTTCGGCAGCAATGGCTGGAAATTCCTGCTCGTACTCCTGCTGATGTTCGTGAACTGGGGCATCGAAGCCCGGAAATGGCAGGTACTGGTGCGATCCATTCAGCGGATATCGTTCTTCAAAGCGTTCAAAGCGGTATTCTCGGGACAGTCTCTTGCGGTTAATACCCCGAACCGGGTAGGGGAATATGTAGGCAGAGTGGTTTACCTGGATGAGGGGAACAGGCTCAGGGGCGTGGCGCTTACCATCGTGGGAAGTCTCAGCCAGACTATCATCACACTGCTTTTCGGACTCACCGGTATGGCATTGATGAGCGATTCGATTACCGGTTCCATTAAAGATATCTTAACAAAAACGGGGCTGCTGCAATTATACCCGGGGCTCGCACCTATTGCTTATGATATTATTTTTTACTGTGTTCTGCTGGGAGTGGCGATCATGCTGATCGTATACTTTGAAATGTCCTGGCTTACAAAACTCATTGAGCGCATGCCCTTTGTGAAGAAATACAGTTATCTCATAGAGAAACTCGAAGATTTTCACTGGGCTGAATTAACACGAATTTTGTCACTTTCTGTTTCACGTTATGCAGTATTCGTTGTCCAATTTATATTATTGCTGCAGGTCTTCCAGGTGAACATTCCGTTCGCAGCGGCGGCCGGGCTTGTGAGTGTGTTTTTCCTGGTTCTGGCGGTCGTTCCCACTATTTCCAGTGTTGAGTTGAGTTTGAGGGGTTTAGCTGCCTGGGAACTGTTTGGGATAATGAGTGCGAATAAACTTGGTATCATTGCTACCGCTGCGGGTATATGGCTGATCAACCTGATCATCCCCGCCCTGGCCGGGAGTCTTTTTATATTAGGAATTAAACTATTTAAGCGATAACTGTGAAAAAAATAGCTACAATCTTTACCGCGTTGCTCCTGACCGTTTCCCTCACTGCTGGTGACAATTTCTGTGGCATTCGAAACACCAGTTTCCAGAACGGCGAAAACATTACGTTTACCGTTTTCTACAGTGTGGTCGGTGTGTACATCAATGCGGGCTCGGCAACATTCACCACCACGCTGGAAAGGATGAATAACAAACCGGTTTACCATATCATTGGTGACGGTCGCTCCAATTCGAAGTACGACTGGATATTCAAGGTGCGGGACAAGTACGAGACCTACGTCGACACCGCTACCCTGCAACCCCTGAAGTTTATCCGTAACGTGGATGAAGGTGGATACAAGAAATACGAGAACGTAACATTTAACCAGCAGGCGAATACAGCCATCACCACGAACGGTGTATACAAGGTGCCTAACTGTATACAGGACGTGCTGAGCGCGGTGTATTATGCAAGGAACATAGACTTTGAACTATACAAGCCGGGTGATAAGATCCCGTTTGAAATGTTCCTGGATAACGAGGTTTACAATCTTTATATCCGTTACCTGGGAAAGGAAACGGTGAAGACCAAGTACGGGAAATTCCGTGCGATCAAGTTCAAACCCCTGCTCGTGAAGGGAACCATCTTCGAAGGTGGCGAGAAAATGACCGTATGGGTTTCAGATGACGCTAACCATATTCCGCTGCGGATAGAAAGCCCCATCAGCGTGGGCAGCGTGAAAGTGGATATGATGCAGTACCGCGGGCTTCGTCACCCCCTGAGTTCACTGGTGAGCTGGAGATAGAATATCAATTAAGTTATAATTCCGCCAGGGTAAAGGTGTGCCGTTGACGCACACCTTTTTCTGTCAGCTGCAGGTCGCAGCATTCTGTTTCCGGATCGTGTTCGAAAAACAGGATATAGTCGTTCTTCGCGGCTTCGTCAAGAAATGATCGCTTTTCCTGGAGGGTTGTGAGCGGAAACATATCGTAAGCCATCACATAAGGTAAGGGTATATGTGCCGCCGCCGGTAAAAGGTCGGCCATGTATACAATGGTTCTGTCTTTATATCGGATCTGCGGCAGCATCATGGCTCCCGTGTGTCCGTAAGTGAAACGGACAGAGATATCAGCTGAAAAACCGGTTGCGGGTAATGGCCCGGAGATCGCCGCAGGTGCACTTGCATTGAACGGGGGATGATCAATCATTTTCAATTGCCCGCTCTCGCTGATGGGAAGAATGTTTTCCTTCAGAAACGATGCTTTTTCACGGTCATTCGGTTTGGTAGCCCAATCCCAGTGCGCCGCGTTGCTCCAGTACGTGGCATTCTTAAACGCAGGTTCCAGTTTATCGCCGTTCCGCACAATACTTCCGCCGCAGTGGTCGAAATGAAGATGGGTGAGGAAGACATCGGTCACCTGGTCGCGCGAGAAGCCATGTTTCGCGAGCGACTTATCCAGGGTATCGTCTCCATGCAGGTAGTAGTGGCCGAAAAACTTCGCATCCTGCTTATCTCCGATGCCATTGTCTACCAGGATGAGCCGGTCTCCGTCTTCGATCAGCAGGCAGCGAAGCGCCCAACTGCAGAGATTGTTTTCATCTGCGGGATTCAGTTTATTCCAGATAGACTTCGGAACTACGCCAAACATGGCGCCTCCATCCAGTTTAAAGTAGCCGGTATTAACAGAGTAAAGTTTCATTGAACTGCGGTTTTTCTTCTCCGGTCGGTGTAATGCGCCCAAAGTAAGAGCAAAAAGCCAATAACAAAAAATACAACAAGAGCAAGTACCGAAGCCCGCTGGCTGCCGGTCAGCTCTATCATAAAGCCAAAGGTGAACATGCCGATCACGATTGCGATTTTCTCGGTTACATCAAAGAAACTGAAGAACGAAGTGGTGTCCTGTGTTTCGGGCATCAGCTTGGCATAGGTTGAGCGGCTGAGCGACTGGATTCCACCCATTACAAAACCGACCACGGTTGCAAGGATGTAGAAGGCCATCGGGTCCTTAGCTGGCAGCAGGTAACCTGCTATACAGATGCCTATCCAGACGACTACGCAGCTCATCAGCGCGGGAAAGTTTCCAATGAGCCCGGAAAGCCTTGAAATCAGGTAGGCGCCGGGTATCGCAATCACCTGGATGATCAGAATGGCAATGATGAGGTTCTCCGTTGGTATGCTCAGCTCACTTTTACCGTATAATGTGGCCGCCAGCATCACGGTCTGGACTCCCATGTTGAAAAAGAAAAATGAGAACAGGAATCGTTTCAGTACAGGCAGGTGCATGAGTTGTTGCCAGACCTTTCTCAGTTCCACATAGCCATGCATGAGCGTATGTTGCCGGTCAGCCCCGATAGGCCTGCTTTCCGGAAGCCGGTTCAGCGCGAAAGAGGCAAAGCCGAACCACCAGATCCCAACCAGCAGGAACGATAGCCGGGAAGCAAACCCTTTGGTAATGCCAAAGGTTTCATTCTGCAACAGGAATACAAAGCAAACCACCTGTAATATCACACTGCCTGTATAACCGAATGCGAAACCTTTTGCACTCACCCTGTCGCGGTCTTCAAATGCGGCGATCTCCGGCAGGTACGAATTGTAAAAGACCAGGCTGCTCCAGTAACCGACGCATGCGATTATCATTGCGGTAACCCCCAGCCAGAGGTTTTCGCGGTCATAAAAAAACAGGGCACTGCAGGCGATACTGCCCATGGTCATAAAGAATCGCAGGAACGACTTTTTGTTGCCGCGGTAATCCGCTATGGAAGACAGCAGCGGTGACATCAGGGCAACGATACAGAATGCGGCTGCCAGTGCATAGTTGTACAATGCCGTGTTCACAAAGCTGCGGCCCAGGAAGGTCACATGATCAACCGTTGCATCATTATTGTCGCCGGTGATGGTTTCGAAATACGCCGGAAAGATGGTGGAGGTGATGACGAGATTGTAGGCGCTGTTCGCCCAGTCGTACATAGCCCAGCCATTTACAACTTTCTTTGAAGCAGTTTGCATGGTTTTGGTTTACAGAGGGTGTTAATCTTCGCGGGTCAACCGTAAATCTTTGCTGAGACTGGTCGACCTTATCATTTATAACCGTTGTTATAAACGTCAGAAATACCAGGTAACCGGTATTCCGGGTGCTAACGTGGTTGAACGGAATCGCTCTTGGTTACCGTCGTATCGCCCGCAGGCAACGATGGTTCTTCTGTTTGCGAACCGGTAACGGGGAAGGTTTTAAAGTCCTTCATTTCCTGGTCGGCGAGGATGACCTTCACCGGTTTGCCGTTATACACCATCGAACTGATAGCCGAGCCCATGATACTGAACAACATCTCTGCCCCGGCGTCGTTCTTCACCCTGTCTTCGTCTACTGCGAAGCGGATATTAAACGTATCCACCGTTTTAGTCAGTTGCACGGTTTTCTTGCTGATGGTGTCGAAATAGTTATTCCTGAGCAGGAAATCACCCAGGCGTTTTGCTTCATCAGCGCTTACGTTGTCACCTTTGTAGTACAACTCGCTTTTATCATTAATCATCAGCTTTTCTCCGCGATTATTGCATCCGCAGACGGCGGCGGACAGGAGAGTGCACACCAGTATCATTTTTTTCATACAACGGTTTTGTTATGAAAAGATATAAAGATTTCGGTGGATATGAACGGGAAGCGTCAGGCTTCGAGGTAACCGGCAGCGATCAGCGCCAGCAGGATGATGCCGGCAATGATCCGGTAAATTCCGAACACCCGGAATCCATAGCGTTTGAGATAAGAGATAAAAAACCGGATCGCGAGCATTGCCACTACAAAAGCAACCACGTTGCCGATGATAAAAGCTTTTACATTATCGGGGCTGTT
The DNA here is from genome assembly GCA_036375835.1 of Chitinophagaceae bacterium. GTDB lineage: Bacteria > Bacteroidota > Bacteroidia > Chitinophagales > Chitinophagaceae > JAEZDC01. The sequence goes on from DASVBM010000346.1 coordinate 8,306, forward strand.
GGTCAGCATCTCATAACCGCGGCTCCCGTTGTCCCACTTTTTCAGGAAGAGGGAATACGCCGAAGCTGCAAACATGGTGGGCACTGCAAGGAAAAATGAAAACTCAGCTGCGAAGTTGCGGGTGAGTTTCTGTTGCATTCCCCCGATAATGGAAGCCGCGCTGCGACTTACGCCGGGTATCATCGCCAGAACCTGCCAGAGACCAATGAAAAACGACTTCCGGTAGCTGAGCTTTTCATCGGCTTCCACCAGTTCAGCACGGGTGGTCTCGGTAGCAAACAGGTCCGGGGTTGCTGCGTTATTCCGGCGGTCAAACCAACGGTCAATATACAGCAGAACGATGCCGCCCAGCAAAAGGCTGATAGAAACAACCAGCGGGCTTTCGAGCATCGTGTCAATCGCATCCCCGAAAAGGTATCCAAGCAGCAGGGCTGGTATGACCCCGACCAGCAGCTTCAGGTAAAACTGCAGCATGTTGTACTGGAAAAATTTACGCCAGTATAATACCACCACGGCGATTATGGCCCCGAGTTGTATCGCCACTTCAAACATTTTGGTGAACTCATCCTCGTTGATCCCGAGAAAGGCGCTGGTGATGATCATGTGTCCGGTAGAAGATACCGGCAGAAACTCGGTGATCCCTTCCACGATCGCTACGACTACGGCTTCGAAAATGCTCATGAATAAAATTGAGGTTTAAAGAAACAAAAAAAGCGGTGATAACACCGCTCTTCGTATACAAAAGCTAATTCAGGAATGGATCTGCGGCTTTTTGAATATCGCGTAAATCTCCACCACGAAGCCCAGGATGATAACGATCGGGGCAATGGTAATCCGCATGGTGCTGTATACTACGCTCGTGTCGAACACATTCGGATCCTGGTTCTTACCGCCGGTCATGAGTATCATGCCGAGTGCGATGATCACAGCGCCTATTGCCATCCAGATATAGTTGTCGCGGGTAAACAGTATCGTTCTTTCCTTCTGGACACTGATTTTCTCCGTCTTTTTGATTTCTGCCATGATACAGCTTTAAGGTGCGCAATATAGTAAAAAACCAAACCCGGGTTCCGGATTAATACAGGTCGTCCAGTTTCATTTTCAGGTATTTCATCACGCTCCGGTGGGTGCTGTAGAGCGAGATGGCTATTCCCACCAGTACCATTCCTCCAAAAAGGGTCAGCAGTGTACCGGTGGTATGCAGTTTCCGCAGTTCGGGTTCCTGGTTCTCAGCCCATTTCATGATACTGAACAGTATCGCGATGGCGATCAATGCGCTCACCAGCCCGTTCACGATAGCCTTAAGGTCCATAGGTTTCACGATAAACCAGCGGGTTGCGCCCACCATCTGCATTGTTTTGATGAGGAAGCGATTGCTGAACATCGCGAGGCGGATGGTGTTATCGATACTGATGATCACGATCGCGCAAAGAATGATCGCTACAACCAGGAAAATGACACCGTATCTCGATGCCTTCTGGTTCAGGGTATTGACCACATCTTTCGGGTACTGGAGGTCTGTTATCTGGTCCGGGTAACGGCTCAGGATGGTTGACGACAGCCGCTCGAGGCTGTCTTTATTCACGTAATTGGACTTTGCCTTGAAGTCGATGCTTTCAGGGAAAGGGTTTTCTTCCAGCACATTCGCCCAGTCTTCCTGGTTGCCTTCATTCCAGATCCTTTTCGCGGCTTCTTTGTCTACATACTCCACAGAACCCTGTTTTACGTAGGGCTGGCCTGCGATAAACTGCTGTATCTGGCTGATCGTGTCTTTGTTTGCGGTGCGCAGGTATGCACTGATCTTGATATCCTCGCGGAAGATGTTCCCGACTTTATTAAAGTTCAGGAAGATCCAGCCCATGATACCCATGATGAACAGAACGAGTGCTACGCCGATGATGCTGTATACATAATTCGGTTTGCTGCGTTTCAAGGATGCTTTCTGGTGTGTTGCCATGCCCGCAATTTAATGGTTTTCGGTTCCTGCAAATGTAGGGCATTGAAGGCTAAACGTTACATTTGCAACACGCTGAAGACCGCGGTAAACCGGTTACGTGGATCGCTGCACAGAGTTAAAATTCTGATATGAAGCCATCGGCTTTCAA
>DASVBM010000367.1:0-27162 GCA_036375835.1 Chitinophagaceae bacterium
TCTCACTTATCAATCTGTTATTCCGATTCTGTTTCAGGCCTGGCCGGCAGATCCGTTATGCGGCTTCTGCACCCTGCATTTCAGCGATCTTCGCCCTGATCTTTGCTTCAATCTCGTTCGCCAGCTCCGGGTTGTCGTTCAGCAATGTCTTCACCGCATCCCTTCCCTGTCCCAGCTTGTTACTTTCATAACTGAACCAGCTTCCGCTCTTGTTCACAATGCCCAGTTCCACACCCATGTCTATGATCTCGCCGGTTTTGCTGATGCCTTCACCAAAAATGATATCGAATTCCGCCGCGCGGAATGGCGGGGCCACCTTGTTCTTCACCACTTTCACCTTTACGCGGTTACCCACCGCTTCATCGCCGTCTTTGATCTGCGCCATCCGGCGGATATCGAGACGAACCGAAGAATAAAACTTCAAGGCGTTACCACCGGTAGTGGTTTCAGGGTTACCGAACATCACACCGATCTTCTCCCGAAGCTGGTTGATGAATATGCACACCGTATTGGTTTTGGAAATCGTCGCGGTAAGTTTTCGCAGCGCCTGGCTCATCAGCCTGGCCTGCAGTCCCATTTTACTGTCGCCCATCTCACCTTCCAGTTCGCCTTTCGGAACCAGTGCAGCCACCGAGTCAATCACCACTACATCCAGTGCACCGGAAAGAATCAGCCGGTCTGCGATCTCCAGCGCCTGCTCGCCATAATCGGGCTGGGAGATGAGGAGGTTATCAACGTCCACTCCCAGCTTTTGCGCATAGCTGCTGTCGAAGGCATGCTCGGCATCAATGATCGCACAGATGCCGCCTTTCTTCTGCGCCTCGGCAATAATATGAGTCGCAATCGTTGTCTTACCGGAACTTTCCGGGCCATAGATCTCAATGATCCTGCCCTTCGGAACACCGCCCACACCCAGCGCGGTATCCAGCCCGATCGAACCGGTGGAAACCACTTCCAGCTGCCTGTCCCCGCGTTCGTTCATCATCATCACACTGCCCTTTCCGAAATCCTTATCTATCTTGTCTATCGTCAGCTTCAGTGCCTTCAGCTTGTCTGCGTTACTCATAAAATTTGCTTTTAGGGTTCAAATATATTGAGGCGATAAAGATAAAGGGAAGAAATGAAAAACACTAATCTTTTTAGCATTTTTTTGCTAAATAGTTTAATAACCCCGGCCAAACCGGCCGCAACCGCTGCCCATGCTGGCAGATAACCGGTTATAAAGCGAATGATCTGAACCTATTAGAATTTCAGCCATTCAATCTATCAACCCTCGCGGTACGTCAGTTCTCCGTTTACCACCCGCGCCGGCGGCCTCGAAGGATGCTCGCTGGCTTTTCCTTCCGCCATAATGTGCATCACCTTCCAGCCTTTCACCTTCAGGTAGTCGGAGATCATTGAACGGTGGCAGCTCCACCAGACGGCTTCGGAACACATATATACAGTGATCGTTTCCCGCGCCAGCTGTTCCAGCTTCGCCACCGCATCCCTGAACTCCTGCGTCTCCATATAGTCCGCATAGGCGCGGAAAGCCGGGTGCCGCCAAGCCGTATTGGGTGAATCTTTTGCAGGCTTTCTCCGCCCGCCCAGCGCAGCGATGTGCACATAACTCATTCCTTTGGCCGCGAGCGAAGCCTCCAGTTCGGCCTGGTTAAACTGCGGCCATTTCGCCGAGCCCGGAAAACGGCGTACGTCCACCACCATTTGAACCGAAAACGATTGCAGCATCGCAATGAACGTTTCGATACTTCGGTTCGAATGGCCGATGGTGTAAACAACGGGTGATGTCTGTTTCATCATTCCTTCTAAATTACCAATATCGCACCGCCTGGCAGCGATTCACCGGTTACAATAGTTTTATCCCTATTTTAGACCTGAATTCCGCTACCATGCGAAAACTGCTTCTCCTGCTTGCTTTGGGCTTTGCCTGCACGCATGTTTTTGCCGACACCCTGCGGATCAGTAAAACTGGTCAGCCGGTTCTGGTGGGCCCCTACCTCGGGCTGCTGGAGGAAAATACCCGGCACTTTGATATCAGGGAACTGATCGGCGGCATTGCACCCTTTCATCCGGCAGCCTCAGATGTTCCTGTATTCGCCCACCGCGACGCCTATGTATGGGCACGCTTTACCCTCGCCAACTCCAGTGGGAGGAACCTCTGGCTTGAAGTGGAAAATCCAACTACCGATACGATCCTGTTTTACGCGGTAACCGGCCGGAAGATCACCTCGCGGCTCTCCGGTGACAAAGTGAGTTTCGATAACCGGGAAATTCATTCGAATAAGATCCTGTTTAACCTTGGCAACAGCAGCGAACCAACGGATATATACCTGCGGCTCAACATAAGGCTGCCGCGGCAATTCCCGCTTTCGATCATCAGCGCAGACGCCTTCCTGCAGGATGGAAGTACCGGCTTTTTTATCGACGGTTTGTTTTACGGATTGATCGGGGTGATTGTTTTTTACAATCTCTTTCTCTGGACCAGCCTGCGCGACCGCTTCTACCTTTATTACATAGGCTATATCTTATTTTCAGGCCTGTTGCTGATGCATTTCGACGGCATCACCTACGCGTATTTATGGCCTTCGCAGCCCTGGATCAACGACCACCCGGCTATCATTGCTTCCATACCGATCTATTTTGCACTGCTGTTTGTCTCCGCTTTCCTCAATCTCCGGCATTACAGTCCCAAAGCACGAACCGGCCTGTGGGTGATCGCGGCAATGTTAACCATCGGCAATATCCTCAGCATAGCAGAACAGAAATTCCTTGCACTCACATTCACACAGTCTACCGCTTTCATATCGGCCTTATATTTTATCATTCCCGGCGTCGTGGTTTTCAGGAAGGGATATAAGCCCGCAAGGTATTACCTGGCTGCCTGGATTTTCCTGGTGGTGGCAGTGCTGGTTTTCCTGGGCAAAGACATGGCCCTGCTTCCCTACACCACGCTCACCGCCCATTCCCTGAAACTCGGTATAGCGGCCGAGGCAGTACTGATGGCATTTGCCCTGGCCGACCGCATCAGCTTCTTCCGGTCAGAAAAACGAAGGCTGGAAAAAGAGAAGCTGGGAGAAACAGAGCAAAGGCTCCGGGCAGAGACAGAATTAAAAGAAGCCGGAAAACTGCTCGCCGATTATACAGACAATCTCCGTCAGAAGAACGCGCTTATAGAACAGTTCAGGGAACAGATGGCGCAGCTGGAGCAGAAACTCCAGCGCAGCGGCATCGCGGAACATAACCCGGATTACATGCAACAGCTGATGGACTCGATCATTCTTACAGACGAAGACTGGCGCGCATTCCGGCAACTCTTCGATAAAGTTCACAGCGGCTACATCTACCGCATCCGCGAGAAATACACCGGCCTCACCGAATCTGACGTGCGGCTGCTCACCCTCATGAAACTGCGCCTCACCCAGCAGGAGATGGCAAATATGCTGGGCGTAAGCCAGGACGCCGTGCGAAAAGCCAAACAAAGACTGAAGAAAAAACTGAACATGCCGGCGGAAGAATACCTGGAAGACCTGGTGGGAACTATCTGAGCCGGTCTTATTCATTAGTCGTTTTGCGCAGACGATGGAACCTGGAATTTCAGCATTGGAATTTTTCACCGAAATGACCGGGCGATCAGATTCTTTTTCCGCGCTGTACGCCATTCGCTACATGCCATATATTCCACCGCCCCGCATCTGTTTCCCTCTCATATCCAAGCCATTGCCTTTGTCCCGTTTTTGTCCGGCGGTTTTTTAGGATTCCGGGGTTCCCCGCTCCATTTTTACCACATGAAATTTCCGGGGCTCAGAAAATTGCTGCGGTCGGTGTACCTGGTGCCCCTGTTACTGTTATTGCTGTTTTTGCTGTACCTGCTTTTACTGATGAAGAGCCGGTAACCGATATACGTACCCTAAAACATACGCCCTGTGAAAACTTGCAACGGCCGGCGTATACCAGGAGGAATACGCAGGTATTCCTCCTTTCTTTAAAACTTAACCCACATGCCCAGGAAACAATTGGAAGAAAGGCTCAGCATCCTGCAGGATATTTTTCAGTCTCTGAGCCTGCGATACCATCGTTATGTACTCGATGAAAATCCCTGCACCGAAAAAGAAGAATTGATCGCTGTGATCTGCAAGGTGCTTGATGAGATCAGGCTGTTGAAGAGAGAACTCGCGCGCATCTGACTAATGTGGTTCTGTTGACAATAATTTCTTTCATCTGCTACTCGGTATGAACCGTTGCTTCGGAAATTTTAATATCTATTTAAACTCTTTCATCAAATGCCCCGGCATGAATTTGGTTAACTGAGGAACGTCCCCTTAAAACACTTCCCTGTTCACACACCAGCTGCTATACAGAAAAGGCTATTGTCCCCTTGTCAGGTAATAAAAACATGCGCTGATGGTCCGTAGTAATAATATCGTGGCGTTTCATTACATGGGTAAGACCTGTTCCGGGTATGTAATGTCCAGTACCGACCTGGAGCCGCACTACCACTGGTTTTTCTTTAATGAACGCGAGTACATTGAACGGATAGGCGAAAGTATTCCGTTCATCGTTAAAGATGGAGAACTCGTGCCGGCAAACCATTATTCAGAACATGAAGGGCTGGTGACGGTGATCAAAACCGTACTGGAAAAATTACTGTTTCCGGAAAAAAACCCGGCCGGTAGTTAGCTATAACCCTGCTACCTGCGCTTATCAACCCCGCAATGAACAGGGCAGCGCCCTTCGTGGCATGCCGTTTCTCTATATCACCTCGCCTCCCCTGCCTGTATTCCGCGCCTGAAACGGCATTGTTCTCCCGTGATCCGCCCATGGTTCACCCATAGATCGTCCATAGATCGTCCACAGATCGCCCATACTAACAGCCTAAAACGGGCTGTTTTACGTAGAAAAGCACTGTAGCCGCAACCGGAAGGCTCGCAGGGAACCCCCGGAATCCTGCCATGGCAGCACTACCGGCCGTGTCCGGGTTTTGTGGACGCTCTATGGAGGAACTATGGTCCTGTTGTGGCCTGGGACTATTCGTGACTGGGTTGCTCAACCGAAAACTTCGTCTGCATATCTTAATCCTGGAAAAAATCCCTTTATCTTTCGGCGGCCTTAAACCTCCCACATGAAATTCTTTATTCTGCTTGCCGGTTTATTCTGTAGTACTTCTATTCGATCTGCAGCACAGGACAGCACCGTGATCTATTACCGGGGCGACGGCACAGCCACTCTCTTTAAAGACAGTTCATCCCAAACCATGGTCTTTACCCGGGATGGAAAACTGTGGCTTGGCCGGTCTTACTATACGCGCACAGGGATACGCCATTCTGCCGGCAGCTACTCAAAAGCCGATCTACATCGCCCTTATGGCACCGTGGATTATTACGATACTACAGGTGTGCTGCTCAGCAGTTACGAATACGATCGCGAAGCGAACGTAAAAAGCTGGACAAATTATTACCCTTCCGGAAAGAAACACAGCTACCTGGAATACGGAAAAAAAGGCGCAACGAAACAAATCGGATGGGATGAGGATGGGAATGTAATACCGGGGTATATCGTTCAGCAGGAAGCACAGTTTCCAGGTGGACTCCAGGCATGGAAAAAATACCTTGAATCCACGCTCGACCATTCCATTCCCGAAAAACTCGGACTGGCGCCGGGGCGTTACACAGTGGTCGTGAGTTTCAGAATAGACAAAGATGGCAGGATCTCGGAGGTCAAAGCAGAAAATATCCCCGGGCGTTGTGCCGCCTGTGCTGCCGAAGCCGTCCGTGTGATATCAGAAGGACCCGACTGGCTGCCTGCGGTGCAGAACAATAAAAATGTGATCTTTCGCCAACGGCAATCGATCACTTTCGTCCTGGAAGAAGACAAGCCGAAGACAGGAAACGGACTGGCTGATTTCTGATCACTCCAGCTGGCAGGCTTTTGGCTGTCGCAACGCGGGTTGCGCCAGCTATCAAGACATTCATCTCCAACTGCACCGCCGATCTCTCCGGATATCCCTGATCAACCGCTTCGTGCCGGGATGAATCGTTTCAATTCGCGGCAATAATACTCAGGGTCACAGAAACACCCCACCGCGCCATATGCCATCCGCCATATGCCATTAGCTATTGCAAGTACATCATCAGGTAATCGGTTACTTTCTGGTACAGGTGCGCCCGGTCTTTTCCCAGTACGTTGTGCTCATGGCCGGGGTAGATCATATAATCCACCTGGATATTTTTATCGACGGCTGCCTTCACCAGTTTCACAGAGTGCTGCTGCAGCACCACGGGATCCTGCAAGCCGTGTATCAGTAATAGTTTCCCCTTCAGCTTTTCGATCTTCTTCGAGAGGTCTGCAGCCACGTAACCTTCCAGGTTTTCCTGGGGTGTATCCATGTACCGCTCGCCATACATTACCTCGTACATCCGCCAGTCGGTAACCGGTCCGCCGGCAACCGCAGCCTTGAAGATACCCGGGTGCGTGAGCATGAAATCGGCAGTCATGAACCCTCCGTAACTCCAGCCAAACAAAGCCATGCGGGAGGTATCGGCATAACCGAGCTTAGCAAGATAATCGATGCCGCTCATCAGGTCCTCCATCTGTGCTTCACCTGCACGGCGGAAGATCGACTGTTCAAACTCTTCACCGCGGTTATCACTTCCCCTCGGGTCGATGGTGAACACGAGGAACCCGCGCTCCGCCATGTACTGGAACCAGTAATCGCCGGCGCCGCCGTTATAGGCGGCGGTGATGAGCTGCACATGCGGGCCGCCATACCAGTAAACGATCACCGGGTATTTTTTGCTGCTGTCAAAATCCGCAGGCTTGAACACCCTTGAATAGAGCGGTGTGCCCTTACTGTTCTGTATCGTGAAAACCGACATCGTACCTGTGAGATAATCTTTCAGCGGATCGGCTGCCTCGAAAATCTTTCTGGCTTCGTGCGTGGCTGTCTCCGCGATATAAATATTTCTCGGTGTACTGGTATTGCTCAGGTTCAGCAGAAGGTATTTACCTGAACTGCTGAGCTGCGTTGAATACACTCCGTCCGTACGCACCAGCTTCTCGTCCTTTGCCGTTTCCAGCTTAACCCGGTAGGGCGTCCGGGTAATGGGTGAAACCTCGCTGGATAGATAATACAGGTATTCCTCTTTAGCATCAAGACCCGTCACATCGAGCACCTCCCATTTCCCTTTCGTGAGTTGCCTGACCAGCTTCCCGCTGATGTCATATAGATAGAGATGATTCCAGCCATCCCGCCTGCTTTGCCAGATGAACTTTGAAGGATCGGTCTCTAAAAACTGCATCGGGTGCAGGGGCTCCGTATACTGTTCATCCTGCTCTTCAAACAGGGTTTTTACAAATGCGCCCGTGGAAGCATCGTACTGGTTCAGCCACATATGATCCTGCGCGCGGTTCAGTACGGCAATGAAAACATATCTGTCGTCCGGGCTCCAGGCAATGTTGGTGAGGTATTGATCCGCCGGCATACCGGTCTGCAGGTAGATGAGCTTGTTCGTCACTGCATCGTAAACACCCACCGTTACATGGTGACTGGAATCACCGGCCATCGGGTACCGGATATTTTCATTTTTCGCAGGTGTCTGGCTCCAGTCGATGATCGGGTAAGCCGTAACCATGCTTTGATCCATACGATAGAAGGCGAGGCGCTTCCCGTTATTACTCCAGAAAGTTCCCTTACTGATACCGAATTCATCGCGGTGGACCGAAGATGCATACACGATATCCCCGCTACCATCGGTAGTCACCTGCCGTTTGTTGCTCCCGTCAGAAATAAAAAGGTTATGGTTGTCGAGGTAAGCGATATACCCGGCGGCGCTTTCTTCAACAGCATCCTTCGATAAAATGTTTTTGGGAATGATCACGCGAACCTTTCCGGTTGAGGGATCCAGGGTTATTTTCTCGCCATCCAGTTTCATCACCCATTCAGCCGACTCGTTGAAGCGGATCGCCGGCATCGACTTCTGAACTTCCCGCCCGGCCTTCTTCAATATTTCATTCAGTTTATCCAGCGTAAGGAAAACCTGTTCCCCACTGCTGCTGAAGCTTCCTTTCTTCCAGGTGCCCGCATCGGCCAGGTAAACGTAATCATCGGTGCCGTATAAAAACTGAAGCTGGCGCATCGTGGCCGGAGCAAGCGTGGTACGGTTCCGGACCATCGCGTCTTCCATCGACAGCAGTTTGACCTGCGATTTCCCGGAAATAACAAAGAGCATCAATACAATTGCGGATAAACATTTTTTCATAGTACGAACTTGAGGTGTAAATGTAAATCGATCGTGTTAATGCAGCCGCTTGCAACTGCAGGAAGTTCAATGATTTTTTCCATGAAGGTTGTTAAACTGTACGGCAAACCGGCGAGTTAACCCGCTTTTAACCACGACAGGCTCCTGCGCTTCGTAATTTGATTATCCAATTAATCACAGTATCCAATATGAATAAACTACTCATCCTGCTTGCGGCGGCGTTCATTACAGTGTCGGCGCAGGCGTCCGACTCTACTACGATCCAGAAAGCAGAATCCGTTGCGGCCACCGAACACCGCTATATCCTGCTGAATTTCTCAGGCTCCGACTGGTGCGTCCCCTGTATCAAAATGCGTAAATCGATTTTTGAATCCAGCGTATTCAAAGAATTCCAGTCAAAAAAACTGGTTTGGGTCAATGCCGATTTCCCGAGGTCGCAAAAGAACCTCACCAAAAAACAGGTGAAGGAAAACGAGCAACTGGCTGAGCAATACAACAAAGAAGGCGGATTCCCGTTTACTTTGCTGTTGGATGAGAAAGGCGGGGTCGTGAAGACCTGGAGCGGCTTCCCCGGCGTTACTGCAGAACAGTTCATTAATGAAATCAATACGGCCATCGAAGCACGAAGCAGCACCGCACCGGCAACAGGTGCACAAAAGAGTGCTGAAACTGATGGGCAACCGCTTTGAGCTGACGGTTGTACATGAAGACGCCGGGTATTCGAACCAGTGTATCGAAGCGGCAATAACCGAAATTCAAAGGATTGAACAACTCCTTACAACATTTAAAGAGGAGAGTCAAACGAATGCCATTAACAGGAATGCCGGTATACAGCCGGTAAAAGTCGATGCCGAAGTATTCGGGCTCATCGAACGCTCAATACGTATTTCCGAACTCACACAAGGCGCCTTCGACATCAGCTACGGATCAATAGACAAGAGCCTCTGGAACTTCGATCAGCAGATGACGAAATTGCCGGACCCGGCTACCGCGCGCAGGCTGGTGCATCTCATAAATTACAGGAACATCATCCTGGATCCGGCCGCACAAACCGTATTCCTGAAACAAAAGGGACTGCGCATCGGCTTCGGCGGCATCGGCAAGGGCTACGCCGCGGAGAAGGCCAAACAACTCCTGCAAAACCGGGGAATCGGAAGCGGTATTGTCAATGCCGCGGGTGACCTTACCACCTGGGGCTATCAGCCTGACGGCAGTCCCTGGACTATAGGGATCGCCGCGCCGGGCGAGGTCCACCACCCGTTCTCATCGATCAATATCACAGACACATCTGTTGCCACCTCCGGAAACTATGCGAAATTTGCGGTGATCGATGGGAAAAAGTATTCGCACACCATTGACCCGAAGACCGGCTTTCCGGTAAGCGGTATCCAGAGCGTAACCATTATTTGTCCCAATGCGGAAATCGCGGACGCTATGGCTACGCCGGTGATGGTGATGGGTGTGAAGGCAGGACTGGACATGATCAACCAGATGAAGCATATAGATTGCATGATCATTGATGATGAAAACCGGTTGTACACTTCTAAGAATATCAGGTTGACATGAAATACAAACATCTCGCTTCCGTACTTGTTTTGTCGGCAGTGCTCTTCGGATGCAAGCCGGTAAAGCAATACCAGAAGCAATTCATCAACGACGCGGAGATGGACCTCTCTGCAAAAAAGTCACAGAAGTTTGAAACAAATTTCCAGGCTTACCGGGAAGGAGCTTCCGGGGCCGGAGGTGGTAAAACCGGCGGTGGCTGTGGTTGCAATTAAAAAACGCGCGCTATGAGAAAGATCACGTTTGCAGCGCTGGCCTGTTTTTTCCAGGTACTGGCCGCATTTTCGCAGGAGACCAAAGACACGGTCTATAAGTCACGTAAGCTGAAAACCGAGGAAATAAATTTCGTTTCCGGGTATTATCACCAGAACGGAGATCATTCTGCGGTAACCGGTGGCATCGGAACCGAAAAGCTCACCGACCTGAGCAATACCATCGAAGTGAAACTGGTGCGCAGCGACCGCAGGAACAATGATCACAGCCTGAATATTGAGCTGGGCATCGATCATTATTCGTCAGCTTCTTCAGACAAGATCGATCCTTCTACCATTTCTTCTCCTTCCCATGCTGATACCAGGATCTACCCCTCGGTTGGCTATACAATTAAGAACCAGCACAATTTTTCGATCGGGTTGACCGGATCCGCATCAAACGAATTCGATTACCACTCCTGGGGAGCAGGACTGAACATCGGCAAGTCTTCGCCCGACAACAACACCGACTTCAACCTGAAACTCCAGGCTTACTGGGATTCATGGAAACTGATCTACCCGATAGAATTAAGACCGCCGGGCTATGGTACGGGTGGAGAAGACGGCGGGCCGGTGATCTGGACGCCGCGCAATTCCTACAGTGCATCATTCAGCTTCTCGAGGGTCATCAATGCGCGCATGCAGGTTTCCCTGCTGCTGGACCTGATCACACAGAACGGTATGCTGGCAACGAATTACCAGCGCGTTTACTTTGACAATAATACCGCAAAGCCGGAGCTATTACCGGATTCGCGGTTCAAATTACCCGTAGGTATCCGCTTCAACTGGTTCCTGCCGGGCGAGGTGATACTCCGGAGCTATTACCGGTATTACTCAGACAACTGGGGACTAAAAGCACATACCGCTGAACTGGAAGCGCCGGTGAAACTGAGCCCTTTCTTCTCCATTTCACCTTTCTATCGCTTCTACTGGCAGGACCAGGCAGACTATTTTGCACCCTACCGGCAACACCGTCCCGGAGATGTTTTTTACACCAGCGATTACGACCTGTCGCGTTTCAGCAGCCATTATTTCGGAAGCAGCTTCCGCTGGGTACCGGCGAACGGCGTTTTTCATATCGGCAAATGGAACAGCCTTGAATTAAGGTACGGCCATTATATGCGCAGCAACGATCTGAACTCAGACATGATTACAATGGCTTTGAAGTTCAAGTAGTCCCGGCAGGCGGCGGTAGAAATGTATCAACTCCCCCTGCAGCATCCGCCGTACGCGCCGACCTACCGGTCGCGCGACAGCAGGAACAAACAAAAAGCGCCAATCGCCATAACGATGTCTCTTACGGCAACATCGAAATACTGGCCGCCAATCAACAGGTTCAGCACGATACAGGCTAACCAGAGACAGACCACCAGGCTGCCGATCCGTGGGCGTATCAGTACCACCACGCCAGCGATTATTTCTATTACTCCCACGATCAGCATGAAGGTATGGGGGGCAAAAGGCAACAGGTTAGCTATTGCGGGAGCCAGGTACTGGTCCCAGTTCACCAGCAGGTGCATGAATTTATCCGCTCCGGCTGCGATAGGAACGAGTCCGAACGTTAACTTTAAAATTGAAGCGACCCGCTCTGAGGCTGAGAAGCTGCGGGCAGGGGATGTGGTACCGGCTACTCCGGCTGTAACTGTGCTCATATGAAAGCTTTTTGGTTAGGAATCGTATTACCATAGTACAGAGCAGATCCCGGCTAAAAAGGTTACAGCATAACCCAGGTAAAAATCCAGGATGTTTTGTAACCATTCCCCCTACCGGCTACTCTATTAAGAAAAAGGCATCCATGCAGCACCTGATACAACATAATTCCATTGCCACCGACCGCGAAGTCATTGAGAAGATCGTTGCCGGCGAAGCCGCATTTTTTGAGATCCTGATCCGCCGGTATAACTCCGTTCTGTACAAGATAGCCAGGGGTTATGGCTTCAATCACCAGGATGCCCAGGACCTGATGCAGGAAACGCATATCGCTGCTTACCAGAACCTGAAGCAATTCGCCTGGAAGGCCTCGTACAAAACCTGGATCTCGAAGATCATGATGCATAAATGCCTGTATAAGATTAACCATGGCTATCAAAAAAACGAGCAGCCCTCAGACGACAGGATCACCGAAACCGGTAAACCGCTGATGTCGCACGGGGTAATGCCCGACCCGGAACAGGCTTCCGTGAACAAAGAATTTACAGGCGTACTCGAAGCCGCCCTGCAGAAACTGCCGCTGATTTACCGTACCGCCTTTGTGCTGCGTGAAATAGAAGGCTTTAATGTTCAGGAAACCGCCGAGATACTTAACATCACCCAGGTGAATGTAAAAGTGCGGCTGAACCGTGCGAAGACCCTGCTTCAGAAAGAACTGGAGCAATACTATCATGCAGGTAATCTTTTCGAGTTCAACCTTGTTTACTGCGATGGTATCGTCCATTCCGTTTACGAGCAGATCGCCAGGCTCCATACCTGAACAGCGGCTGTTGATCTTCCGGCGGCAGTAAGCCGGTACCCCCCTGAATTTCCGGGGAAATTGTTGCCCCCGGACTGCGTTTTAAGTTTTTCTTTTTGCTCTGGCCTGCAAGTTGATGTGGGATTCCTGTTATACCACTTTCAGACAGGATACTACATATGACTGGCAAAGAACTTAAACAGAAAGGAAATGAAACGCACAATTCTACTCTTCACACTGGGAACGGTTTTATTCGCATGTAATACAAAAAAGTCCATTCTCAGCACCGAATACATCCAGGGAAGTTCCTATACCGGCACACTGCCCTGCGAAAACTGTGATGGAATCAGGCAATCTGTAGTTCTCGACTCCAACAACACCTTCAGGCTTACCGAAACTATACTGGGTAGCAATCCCGCCTGTTCCGAAAAAAGCGGCAGCTGGTCGCTCAGCGATGGAAAAGTTGTATTGTACAACGGAAACGAAGCAGTGGCGCAGTACGCCGTTGCGGGAAACAGCCTGGTTTATCTCGATGAGGCAAACTTCGACCAGAAAAAAAACATGAAAAAATATAATGGCCAGGGAATGCTGGCCCGCAAAAACTTTATCCGTTCAAAAAAGATAAACCCCGAATACCTCGACGGCATTGATATCGTTGGGTTCGGTGCAGAGCCATCCTGGAGCCTCGACATTCACCACAACAAAGCCATTCAATTCAGCTTACCCGGCCTGGATGCACCCGTTGCTTTTTCACCCGTGCCGCCTGTACTCGCAGGTGACAGCATCATCTACAATATTGTGTCCGCAGCAGAAAAGATGCAGGTCGTACTCAGCCCCGGGCTTTGTAACGATGGCATCAGCGAAAACATGTATGACTACAAAGTAACCGTTCAGTTCCGCGGCAGGTCGTATACAGGCTGTGGCGCAGTAATCAATGCCGACGGTACACTGACAGGAACCTGGATCCTTGACCTGGTCGACGGGGAACGCCCGAAATGGGAAAAACAACCGTACCTGGTTGTAGACCTTGAAACCGAAAAGTTTTATGGCAACACAGGTTGTAACGATTTTACCGGGACGGCGCGGAAGCGGGGATCAAAGATCTGTTTCAGCGACATTAATTTCCTGTCACAGAAAACCTGCAATGCGTACGACGAGAATAAAGTGATCGACGCGCTGATCAAATGCAACGGTTACACAATAGACCAGGGAAGGCTGGAAATGACTGAAAACGGCAACCACGTAATGAGTTTCCACAGGCAGATAGGGGACAACGAGTAAATCCGGCCATTCACCGAAAAATACAAGCGCACCTCACAGGCAATTCCTGTTTTGTTTAGTTTTAAAGCTAAACCGGTAATTGCTTATGAGAAAACTAATGCTCCTCTTCCAGGGACTGCTGTTTTTTGTTTTATCGCAGGCCCAGGAAACCTTTCCGCAGGCAGGTGTGGCCGATCCCCGGTCGGGATATTACGCCTTCACCAATGCCACTCTGGTAAAAGACGCAGAGACCACTTTACAAAACGCCACGCTGATCATCCGCGAAGGAAAGATCATTGCTGCAGGCAGCGGTATCGCCATACCAAAAGACGCTGTGCTGGTAGACCTGAAAGGCAGGTATATCTATCCTTCGTTCATTGACCTGTACAGTGACTATGGCATTGCCGTGCCACAGCGTGGACAGGGTGGATTCAATTTCAACGCGCCACCCCAGACTACTTCCAATACCAAAGGTGCCTACAACTGGAACCAGGCCATTCACCCGGAAACGGATGGTGTACGTCTTTTCCAGGTGAACGAAACAAGGGCAAAGGAACTCAGGGGCGCCGGCTTCGGTTCCGTACTCACGCACCAGCAGGATGGAATTGCCAGGGGAAGCGGAACATTCGTTACCCTGTCATCCGGAAAGGAAAACCTCGCGGTGCTGAAAGAAAAAGCCTCGGCCCATTATTCATTTGATAAGGGCAGTTCCACGCAGGACTACCCAGGTTCGCTGATGGGCGTGATTTCATTGATCCGCCAGACTTATCTCGATGCGCAATGGTATAAAAAGCGACCGGTTACCGAAGGCGTCAATCTGAGCCTGCAGGCCTGGAATGAACTGCAATCCTTGCCGCAGGTGATGGAATCTTCAAATAAATGGAACGCGCTGCGTGCCGACAAGATCGCAAAAGAGTTTGGCGTTCATTATATTATCAAAGGAAGTGGCGATGAGTACCAGCGCCTGGACGATATCAGGAAAATACAAACGGCATTCATCCTGCCTTTAAACTTCCCTGCAGCGATGGACGTTGAAGACCCGAACGACGCACGCGTTGTGGCCTACGCAGATATGAAACACTGGGAGATGGCACCGGCCAACCCGGGATTTTTTGAGAAGGCTGGGATCAGTTTCGCACTCACCGCTACAGGTACCGCCGTAAATGATTTCCTGCCGAACGTACGCAAGGCCATCCAGTATGGCCTCAGCCCTTCGGCTGCTCTGGAAGCGCTTACCCGGACCCCTGCCAGGCTGGTGGGTATGTTCGACCAGGTAGGCAGTCTGGAAGCGGGTAAAATTGCCAACTTCCTGATCACCTCCGGCCCGATATTCAATGACACTACTTCCATTCTGCAGAACTGGATACAGGGCGAGCGTTACGCGGTGAAGGAAAGCGCGATCGATTACCGCGGCGTGTATACATTATCAGTTCGCACGAAAGGACAGACAACGAACTACGACGCATTCCTCCGCGGTACGCCGGGCAACTATACCGCTACCGTTCAGCGCCCGGGTGATACAACAGTGAACCCGCTGAACCTTTCTCTGAACGAGATGATGGTCCGCCTGAACTGGGCGAACCGCAACGATATAAGCAGCCAAACCATTCTCACCGGTATCGCCCGTGGTGACGGGTGGTATGGCAATGGCTACCTGAACACCGGGGATCCGGTGCAATGGAGTATGACCTTCCGGTCTGCGCTTCCAACGGATACCACACGCCGCAGCGATACCAGCCGCCGCGGCGGTTCGCGCAGACCCGTTACCCCACCCACACTGGATGATGTGGTCTATCCCTTCACCGCTTTTGGAAATAAGCAGTTACCAGTACAGGAGGATCTGCTTATCCGCAACGCCACAGTATGGACCAACGAGAAACAGGGACGCCTCGACAACACGGACGTGCTGGTGCGCGGTGGAAAGATTGCAGCAATCGGTAAAAACCTTGCAGCAGGTTCTGCAAGGGTGATCGATGGAACGGGTAAGCACCTTACTGCCGGAATCATCGATGAACATTCGCATATCGCTGTTACCGGCGGGGTAAATGAATGTACCCAATCCATCACTGCCGAGGTGCGCGTTGGCGACGCACTCAACCCGGATGATATCAATATCTACCGACAGCTCAGCGGTGGTGTAACCAGCTCGCACCTGCTGCACGGAAGCTGTAACACCATCGGCGGGCAAACCCAGCTGGTAAAGCTGAGGTGGGGCCGCGGTATGGAAGAGATGAAATTCCTGAATTGGGATCCGTTCATCAAGTTCGCACTCGGAGAGAACGTGAAGCGCTCTTCGTCAAACCAGAACACGCGTTTCCCCGACACCCGGATGGGCGTGGAGCAGGTGTTGATGGATGGCTTCCAGCGCGCGGCTGACTACCGGAATGCAGGAGCCGGCAAACGCAGGGATCTGGAACTCGAGACGCTGGTGGAGATCATGGAAAAGAAACGCTTCATCACCGCTCACTCATACGTGCAGAGCGAGATCAACATGCTAATGAAGGTCGCGGAGAAATTCGGGTTTACGGTGAACACCTTCACCCATATACTCGAAGGGTACAAGGTCGCCGATAAAATGAAACAGCATGGTGCGGCCGCGTCTACCTTCAGTGACTGGTGGGCATATAAAATGGAAGTCAAGGATGCGATCCCATATAACGCGGCGATCATGAACCGCGTTGGACTTAACGTCGCGATCAACAGCGATGACGCCGAAATGGCACGCCGGCTTAACCAGGAAGCTGCAAAAACGATCAAGTACGGCGGGCTGACCGAAGAGGAAGCCCTGAAGATGGTCACCCTCAACCCGGCAACCATGCTGCACGTCGCAGATCGGGTAGGCAGTATCAGCGTGGGAAAAGATGCCGACCTGGTGCTATGGAGTGATAACCCGCTTAGCATCTATGCAATGAGCCTGTATACGATTGTTGACGGCATCGTCTATTTCGATCGCGCCAAAGACAACCTGATGCGGCAATGGCTTTCTGCCGAAAGGAACAGGCTGATACAAAAGATGATTGCGGAAAAACGCGCACCGGGTGGTGCTGCGCGGATGACGCCTGCAAGACCGCGGATGGAAGAGATTAACGAATGTGAACTCGACCACCGCCACAAACGCAGCGTACTCGACCGCGATGAAGATGATAATCTGATAAACAATTAAACTGAACCAATGAAGCGAATACCTTTAGTCCTCGCTTTTCTGTCAGCTTTTATCGCTGGCAAAGCACAGGACAATGTTTATCCCGCCCCCGATCAACAGGAACCGATTGCGCTCACGGGCGGAACCGTGCACGTCGGGAACGGGCAGGTGATAGAAAACGGAACGATAATATTTTCAAACGGAAAGATCACGGAGGTAGGCACGAACCTCAATACCTCGGGGGCGAAAGTGATCGACTGCTCCGGCCGCCATATTTACCCCGGGCTGATCAGCCCGGTTACCGATCTTGGGTTAAACGAGATCGGCGCCGTCCGCGCCAGCCGCGACGTTACAGAACTGGGCGAGAACAATGCCAGCGTAAGATCGATCGTTGCCTATGCAGCCGATTCGCGCGTGATCAATACGCTGCGCAGCAACGGCATCCTGCTCGCCAACGTAGTGCCGAGAGGTGGGATCATCAGCGGATCATCCTCCGTAGTTCAACTCGATGCATGGAACTGGGAAGACGCCGTTTACAGGATGGATGGCGGCATTCACTTCCGTATGCCCAGTCTTGCGCCACAACGCAGGTTTGGAAACTTCCAGTCGACGCTGCAACCGCAGGTAGACCCGGTAAGGGCAGCGTTCGAAAGGATTGACCGCGTACGCAGTTTCTTCAGGGAAGCGCAGGCTTATTTTGCGGAACCAAAACACGCTCAGACGAACCTGAAGTTTGAAGCGGTAAAAGGATTGTTCAACAAAACCGCGAATTTTTACATCCATTGCGAACTTGTAAAGGAGATCATGGTTGCCGTGGAGTTTGCCAGAGAGTTTGGCTTTAATACGGTTCTGGTGGGCGGCAGTGACAGCTGGAGGGTGAGCGATTACCTGAAACAGAATAACATCTCCGTTATCCTGAATGAATCGCACAGCCTGCCGGTGACCGCTGACGATGATGTGGATCAACCCTATAAAACACCGTTCCAGTTACAGCAGGCAGGAGTATTGTTCTGTATATCCGACCAGGATGACAATACCCGTGGACGCAACCTCATGTTCAATGCAGGAACCGCGGCGGCCTACGGGCTCACCCGGGAACAGGCGTTACAGGCTATCACCCTGAATGCGGCAAAGATCCTCGGCATCGATGCGAAGACAGGCTCACTTGAGAAAGGCAAAGATGCGAACATAGTTATTTCAGAAGGAGACATCCTGGATATGAAAACCAGTAAGGTTACTGCGGCTTTCATTCAAGGCAGAACGATCGACCTCACCGACAAACACAAGCAACTTTACGAGCGGTACAAACACAAATATCAGCTCAACTGAAAAATTGAATATGATGTTTGAAAAACAGCCGGCATGTGCCGGCTGTTTTTGTGTAAAATACTGTCAGCGCACCTGAGGAGGGGCGCCGGAATCACCTTTTATACGATTCCACTTCCATTCATAAAGAATTGCCGTAGCCTTAACAGTATCGGGGCAACATTTGTTTTTGTTTTATCACAGCAATCCAAATCGGAGACAATGAGAAACTGCTTTTTACTTTTTCTTTTTATAGGTTTTGCCGCTATCGCTTCCGCGCAGAAAAAACTTCCTGCGGTTCGTACCAATGCGAAGATCACCATCGATGGCGCGATCACTGAAGCCGCCTGGAAAGACGCAGCCCTCGCAACGGATTTCGTGGAATGGCGCCCCTCGGCCGGAACCCCTGAAGCTGAGAAAACAAAAACAGAAGTCTGGTTCCTGTACGATGACGAAGCCATTTATATCTCCGGTTTCTGCCACGAAGAAAAAGACAGCATCAGCAAGGAACTGGTAGGCCGCGATATGGTGGGTGTAAACGATTTCGTGGGCGTCATCTTCGATACCTACCTGGATAAACTCAATGGCTTTGGTTACTACGTTACCCCACTGGGCGAGCAATACGATGCCAAATATTCATCGTTCGGAGAGGACGGCAGCTGGAACGGCGTATGGCATTCCAATTCGAAGATCGTGGATGGTGGCTGGACCTTCGAAATGAAGATCCCGTATTCGGCCATCCGCTTCAGCAGCCGGAATATTCAGGATTGGGGCCTGAACATTACCCGCCGCAGAAACAAAACCGGCCAGCAGTTCATGTGGAACAGCATAGACCCGAAGATCACGGGTTTTCTCAACCAGTTCGGCCAGTGGCAGCACCTTGAAAACATCAAACCGCCGCTGCGACTTTCCTTTTCCCCTTACCTCGCTTCTTACCTCGATCACTATCCGTATAATGAACCTGGCAAGCGCAACTGGAATGCTTCCGTTACCGGCGGGATGGACCTGAAATACGGTATATCCAATTCATTTACGCTGGATATGACGCTGATCCCCGACTTCGGCCAGGTACAGAGCGACAACCAGGTACTCAATCTTTCGCCGTTCGAAGTACGATACAACGAAAACCGAAGCTTCTTTACTGAAGGAATGGAGCTGTTCAATAAAGGCAACCTGTTCTACAGCCGCAGGATCGGTGGAACACCGATGCACCACTGGTCGGTTGGAGACAAGCTATTACCCGGGGAAACAATCGTGGAGAACCCTTCAACCGTGAAGCTGATCAATGCCACGAAGGTGAGCGGGCGTACCGCCAGGGGACTGGGAATCGGGTTTTTCAATGCCGTGACCGAACCCACCTACGCAACCGTCGAGAACGGCGTAAAGGAGCAGCGCAGCATCGAAACGAATCCGCTCACAAACTACAATATCCTCGTGCTCGACCAGTCGTTGAAGAATAATTCCAGCGTTTCCCTGATCAATGCCAACACGCTGCGCAACGGCAACGATTACGACGCCAATGTTACCTCCGTAATGTGGGATTTCTACGATAAAAAAGTGATGTGGAATTTCAACGGCCAGGTGGCGATGAGCCAGCTGATCGGTTACCTGCCGGGAAAGGGAAACCTGAATGGGTATTTTCATCGCCTGGGCTTCGGTAAGCCCAGCGGACGCTTCAACTTTAATATCGCGCAGGAGATCGCGGATCACAAATACCAGCAAAATGACCTGGGCTATTTCACCAACAATAATTATCTCGACCATTATCTCTGGGTGGGCTATAAATGGCTGAAGCCGCGCGGGTGGTACAATAATATTTACCTGAACTTCAACGGATTTTATTCCAGGCGGTTCAATCGACCGAACGACTACCAGGACCTCGGATACGGTATCAATGTGAACGGCACACTGAAAAACCGCTGGAACTTCGGGGTGAACACCGATCTGAAGGCCGAAGGACAGAATTATTACGAAGCGCGGATCGACGGCATGAAATTCAAAAGGCCGGGAAGCTGGATGGCCGGCTTCTGGATCGGGACCGACAGAGCAAAAAAATATTCGGTCAACGCGGAAGTTTACAACCGCATCTCGCCGAAATATAACTCTGTATCTACCGATTATTTCTTCAACCAGAAGTATCGGTTCAGCGACCGCCTGAGCATAGAACAGGGAATTTCACTGCAACCGCGGAAAAACGACATTGGTTTTGCCTACCGGAACGGAGACAGCAGCATGTTCGGACTCCGTGATATCCGCACGATCGTGAATACGGTTTTTACAAAATTCAATTTCAACAACAGGATGGGTCTCACGCTGCGCGTCCGACACTACTGGACGAAAGTGGAAAACAAGAAGTTTTACCTTTTGCAGCAGGATGGCCACCTGCAGGGAACATCGGTAAATGACCCGGCATATAATTTCAACGTAAACTTCTTCAATATAGACATGGTTTATACCTGGCAATTCGCCCCCGGAAGTTTCCTGAACGTGGTTTGGAAAGACGCCTGCGTGAGCTCGGATAAGGATGTGCGCACCAGCTATTTCAAAAACCTGCGACAAACGCTGGACGGTCCGCAGGCAAACAGTTTCTCGCTGAAGCTGATTTACTATCTGGATTACCTCGACCTGAAAAAGAAAAACAGGCCCTGAGCGGGTTGTGAATACAAAAGACTGACCTGCACCGGAAAATCTTTCACAGGGTTGCCAACCTTCCGAACGGTGGCAACCTTTTCTTTTTCCGCTGGTATCCTGGTTCACCAATCCGGTGTTACCTGTCAGCTGCATGATGTGGAGGAAACGTGAAAACTGCGCTTCATAAGCCCTCGTGAAACACCACTCTTCGTGAAGTCCGGGCCCCTTTCTTACCTTCGCCACATGCACAAAAAACTCTTCCTGCTGGATGCGCTGGCGCTGATCTACCGGGCCTATTACGCGCTGATACGCAACCCCCGCATTACTTCCAAAGGAAAGAACGTGAATGCCCAGTTTGGCTTCACCAGCACGCTGTTCGACCTCATTAACCGCGAAAAGCCCACGCATATGGCAGTGTGCTTCGACACATTTGCGCCTACGGAAAGACATACCGATTTCACCGACTATAAAGCCAACCGGCAGGAGATGCCGGAAGACCTTGCCCAGGCAATACCGGATATCAAACGTATTATCCGCGGTTTCAACATCCCTGTAATGGAGATCGACGGTTATGAGGCTGACGACGTTATCGGCACCCTGGCCTGGCAGGCGGCCGATGCGAAGTATGACGTTTACATGGTCACACCCGATAAGGACTATGGCCAGCTCCTGATCCACGATTGCGTTTATATCTATAAGCCCGGCTACCAGGGTGGAGACGTGGAGATACTCGATGCGAAGAAGATTACCGAAAAGTGGTGCATTGATAACGTAAGCCAGGTGATCGACATGCTCGGGCTGATGGGTGACGCCGTAGACAATATCCCCGGCATCAGGGGAGTAGGTGAAAAAACCGCCTGTAAACTGCTGAAGGAGTACGGCACACTTGAGAACATACTGGAGAACGCCGGTAACATCAAAGGTGCCTTGGGTGAAAAGATCCGCAACGGCAGGGAAGATGCCATCATGAGCAAGAAGCTGGCAACCATCATCACAACAGTGCCTGTTGAATTCCACGAAGAAGACTTCCGGCTGAAAGAATGGAACAGGAAAGAGCTGGTGGAAGTTTTCGGAGAACTGGAATTCAAAACCCTGGGCAAGCGCATCCTTGGCGAAGAGTTCAATGTATTTGCCACTGCGCCGCAGGGCGTGCAGACAGATCTTTTTGGCAATGCCGCACCCTCGCCCACCATTAAAGTGAAGGCGGAAGTGAACCCGGATACATTGCAACCGGCTACTGACGAAAACGCCGGCTTTCACGCTGACCGGAACATTAAAAACACGCCGCATCATTACGAGTTGGTGGATACAGACGAAAAACTGGCGGAGATGATTGCTGCACTGAAGCCGCAACAGGAAATATCATTTGATACAGAAACCACCGGGACCGATCCCAACCAGGTGGAACTGGTAGGCATCAGCTTTTCTTTCAAACCGGCAGAAGGGTATTATATCCCCTGCAATATTCCCGGCCGTACAGAACAGGTGCTGAAACAGCTATCGGTTATGTTCAGCGACGAGTCAAAAACCTGGATAGGGCAGAACATTAAATACGACATGATCGTAATGAAATGGCAGGGGGTGGAGCTGAAAGGGAAAATATTCGATACCATGCTGGCGCATTACCTCATCGAACCGGAAGGGCGAAGGAGCATGGACCTGCTCAGCGCGCAGTATCTCGGCTACGAACCCATCCCGATCGAAGACCTGATTGGCAAAAAAGGAAAAGGCCAGGGCAATATGAAGGACGTGGAGCTGGAGAAGATCAAAGAATACGCAGCCGAGGACGCCGATATCACACTGCAGCTGAAAGACCGTTTCGTTCCCTTATTAAAATTCAGGGAAGTTGAACATGTATTTGACGACGTGGAAAACCCCTTGACCCGGGTACTCGCCGATATGGAATATGAAGGAGTGAGGATAGACGTGGATTTTCTCAACGAATACTCTCAGCAACTGGATAAAGAGATCCGCGCCGTTGAACAACTGGTTTACGATTGTTGCGGGCTGAAGTTCAATCTCGGCTCGCCGCGTCAGCTCGGGGAAGTGCTGTTCGATCACATGAAACTCGATCCGAAAGCGAAAAAAACCAAGACGGGGCAGTACGCCACCGGTGAAGACGTGCTCAGCAGGCTGGCTAACCAGCATGAAGTAGCCAAACACATTCTTGACTACCGTGAACTGACGAAGCTGAAATCAACTTACGTAGACGCCCTGCCCCTGATGATTAACCCGAAGACAGGCCGCGTACATACCTGTTTTTCACAGGCGGTAGCGGTAACCGGTCGTTTAAGCAGCACCAACCCCAACCTGCAGAATATTCCGATCCGCACCGACCGCGGGCGGGAGATCCGGAAGGCGTTTATTCCCAGGGATGCAGAACACCTGCTGGTGAGTGCCGACTATTCGCAGATCGAGCTGCGGATCGTGGCGGCGATCAGTGGCGACCCAAACATGTGCGAAGCTTTCCGGCAGAACAAAGACATCCACACTGCCACTGCTGCCAAAGTCTTCGGTGTGGCGGAAGATGCGGTGACGAAAGAAATGCGTTACAAAGCCAAGAGTGTAAACTTCGGTATTGTATACGGCCAGAGTGCTTTCGGGCTTTCGGAAAATCTCGGCATCAGTCGCTCGGAAGCCAAAGAAATCATTGACAATTACAAAAAAGAATTTTCGGGCATCACCCGCTACATGGATGACACGATCAATTTTGCCCGGGAACACGGCTATGTAAAAACGTTGAAGGGAAGGAAACGGTGGCTGAAAGACATCAATTCCGCAAACTTCACCGTACGCGGATTCGCGGAGCGCAACGCCATCAATTCACCCATCCAGGGAACCGCGGCGGACATGATCAAACTTGCCATGATCAGGGTTGACGCAGCCATGAAAGAACGGAAGCTACAGTCAAAGATGGTGCTGCAGGTGCACGACGAACTGGTATTCGACGTAGCCGCCGGCGAGCTGGATACTATCCAGCCCCTGATCATCGACTGTATGCAGACTGCTATGTCGCTACCGAATGATGTACCCGTGATAGCTGAAGTAGGCAGCGGCAGGAACTGGCTCGAGGCGCATTGATGTGAACAGGAATAGCGAAAAAAGAGGTTAAGAATCCGGGGATTCCGTTCCGGCTGATCAGTCTCTTTGCAGGAATTCTCTCACTATCTCCTCGGCCTGTTTACACGCTGTGTCCAGATCGTCATTCACTACCACATGGCGGAACTGGTCGGCGAAAGAGAGTTCGTACGCCGCCTTATTGACTCTTGTCTCAATGCTTTCGGCGGTTTCGGTTCCGCGACTCAGGAGGCGACGCCTCAGCTCGTCGACCGAAGGAGGTTTAATAAAGATAGAAAGTGTATTAATCGGGTATTCCTGCTGCACATGGATGCCCCCGTGTACGTCAATATCCAGCACGGGCACGCGGCCCTCACTCCAGATACGTTCAAGTTCGGACTTTAAAGTGCCATAGTACTTGCCTTCATAAACCATCTCCCATTCAATGAAGTCGTCGTTCTTGATGTGCCGCTTGAATTCTTCCGGTGTGATGAAATAATAATCACGGCCATGCTGCTCCTGCCCCCGCGGCTGTCGCGTGGCTGCAGAAATGGAGAACGCAAGCGTTGGAATTTTATCGAGGAGGTAGCGCGTGATCGATGTCTTTCCTGAACCGGAAGGGGCGGTAAGAATGATAATTTTGTTATAGCGTTTCATGCAGTGGCTTGGAGGCTGCAAAGTAAAGGCTTTATCGGTGAGTGTGGCCGACCGGGTGTGGAAGTTGAAGGACAGCGAAAGTAAGTGCCCGGTGCTGCAGACCGTTTTCCCCAGGAAAACGTGAAGGAGAAATCCTTCTCTCCGGGCACTAAAAGTTTGGTATCTCAAAGCCTGCCACACAAATTTAGCCAAATACAATGGTACGGATACCGCAGCTTTTGTTTTTTAAGGACGATTTTTTTATAAACCGTGTCTGGCAACGCTTTCAGCGTAAAATTTTCCAACCATAAAATTTTGGTTTGGTACGCATTTAGAATTGGAGATTCAATCACATCTGATGCTCACTGCAGAAGAGTATGTGATGCCGGCAGATATCTATTCCCGGTGCTGCAGACCGTTTTCCCCTGGAAAACGTGAAGGAGAAATCCTTCTCTCCGGGCACCTGCCGGATTTTTTTGACTGTGGAGATATTTCTTCAGAAAACTGTGGTCAAAGCAGGCGTTTGATTCCCGCACCAATTTCATTTAACCGCACGTCTATATACTGGTATCCACGGTCAATTTGTTCGATATTCTGGATGATGCTTTTACCCTCCGCACTCATGGCCGCAATCAGCAATGCTACGCCCGCGCGGATATCCGGACTGCTCATCGTGATGCCGCGAAGCGATTGTTTTCTTCCGAGACCAATCACCGTTGCGCGGTGCGGGTCACAGAGTATGATCTGCGCGCCCATATCTATCAGCTTGTCTACAAAGAACAGCCTGCTCTCGAACATTTTCTGGTGCACCAGCACACTGCCCACAGCCTGTGTGGCCACCACTAATACAATACTCAGCAGGTCGGGGGTGAATCCCGGCCAGGGATGATCATATATTGTCAGTACGCCACCGTCCAGGAAAGTCTGTATTTCGTAATGATCCTGCCCGGGCACATGGATATCGTCGCCGGTGATATCGAAAGTGATACCCAGTTGCCGGAACTTATCCGGGATGATGCCGAGATGCTCCACGCCCGCGCCCTTGATCAGGATATCACTCTGCGTCATTGCGGCGAGGCCAATGAAACTGCCGACTTCAATCATATCGGGCAGCATGGTATGTTCTGTTCCGTGCAGTTTATCAAC
Organism: Chitinophagaceae bacterium; assembly: GCA_036375835.1. Classification (GTDB taxonomy): domain Bacteria; phylum Bacteroidota; class Bacteroidia; order Chitinophagales; family Chitinophagaceae; genus JAEZDC01. The sequence continues at coordinate 25,696 of DASVBM010000367.1, forward strand.
GCCCTCTATCACCAGCAGGTTACTGCCGATGCCACTGATCTTTGCACCCATCCGGTTCAGCATCCTGCATAACTGTTGCAGGTAGGGCTCGCAGGCCGCGTTATAGATCGTCGTTTTGCCGGGTGTGAGCGCCGCTGCCATCACGATATTAGCTGTACCCGTTACCGAAGGCTCATCCAGCAACATTTCGGCGCCCTTTAAATGGGTTCCCAGCAGTTCGGTCATTCCGGATTTTTCATTATGCACCATCTCCGCGCCGAGCTTCATAAAACCAATGAGGTGGGTATCAAGGCGCCTCCGGCCGATCTTGTCCCCGCCCGGTTTGGCAATAAATGCTTTTTTGAAACGAGCCAGCATGGGTCCGGCTACCATCACCGAACCCCGGAGCCTTCCTCCCTTATTGCGGAAAACTTCAGAACCCAGGTAGTCGATATCCAGCTCGTCGGCCTGAAAAATACAGGTATCCCGCTCGGGACGGTCGACTTTCACTCCCATTTCCTTCAGGAGCTCGATCAGCAGGTTTACGTCTACTATATCGGGAATGTTACGGATGATCATCCGCTCTTCTGTGAGCAACACGGCTGAAATGATCTGCAAGGCTTCGTTCTTTGCACCCTGTGGAACGATCGTTCCCTTCAACTTCCTGCCCCCCGTAACCTCAAATGATGACATGCGATGAAATTGATAGTGATACTGTAGCTGTCTGGCCGGTGCACCCCGGTAAACGAAATTAACTGAAATAAAAAAAGCATCGAAGTGCTTCGATGCTGATCAATTTTATTGCCGGATTATCAGAATCGTTTTTTAAAGTTGCGGTTTTGTCCGCCACCGCGATTGTCTCTTCCGCCGCCCTGTCCGCCACGGTTATCACGGCCACCGCCCTGGCCGCCACGGCCGCGGTTATCGCCTCTGCCACCCTGTCCGCCACGGCCGCGATTATCGCCCCTGCCGCCGAAGTTCTGCCTTCTGCCGCGTGTAGGATAGGTATCGCTCTCAAAAGGTGCATTGCGGTGCTTGATGAAAGGCGTATTGCTGAATTCCAGTTCGCCACCGGTGATGGAATCCAGTTCACTGCGGATCGCGTCATCGTGTACCAGTTCCTTATGCCAGTTGCTGTACGCAAGTTTCATGTAATAGGCGATGGCATGTGCAAACCCTGCTTTCTTCTCAGGATCGTCTTCTTTCATCGCTTTATCGATCACTGTTTCCAGGTTCTTGCCGAGGTGCGAATATTTCGGGTAGCGTTTGGGGTAAGGTAGGGGATCCGGCTTTGCTTTATAGGTTTCACGCTGCGGGATCGGGTAGGGACTGTCCACGTCAAGCTTGAAATCGCTGATGAAAAACAGGTGGTCCCAAAGCTTATGACGGAAATCTTCCACGTTCTTCAGGTGCGGATTGAGGAAGCCCATCAGCTCAATCACCACGTTAGCCTGCTGCTGGCGTTTTGCCCGGTCTTCGATGCTCAGC
>DASVBM010000118.1:0-6745 GCA_036375835.1 Chitinophagaceae bacterium
ACTGAGCAAGGAAGCCCCTGAAGCCGGTAAAGATGTGGCTATGCAGATTGCTGCGATGAACCCGCTGGGCGTAGATCAGGACAGCATTCCAGCAGAAACAATCGAAAGAGAGCGGAGTATAGTGATGGAAACGATGAAAGCGGATCCGAAGATGGCGGGCAAGACCGACGAGATGATCGGCAAGATTGCGGAAGGAAAGCTGAACGCATTCTTCAAGGAAAACACCCTGATGGCGCAGCCTTTCGTTAAGGATGGCGGGAAATCAGTGGGAGACTACCTGAAATCTGTTGATAAAGACCTGAAGGTTACAGGATTTAAGCGTGTAGCCCTCGGGTAAAAAATAATAAAAACCAGTAAAAAAGCAGCCCCCAGGGCTGCTTTTTTGTTTTTTGACATCCGTGGGAGCCATTTTTCCGGCAGGAGTTGAAAAAAGCTTATTAAATTGCTGATTCCTGAAAACAGATTTGCTCAAAAAATACGGATCATCTGAAGGACCCGGGGCCGTATTTTATTTTGTTTCACCAGGCACCCTTCTCCCTTACCAACCGGTAACGATTTAGTAAAAGTCAATCTGCCATAAAACCAGACAACATGAGAAAGTTTTACTCTGCCTGCACGGTATTGTTCGTCATTGCCTGCACAACAGCGTTTGAAGCGAAAGCCCAGACGCCGATGTACTTCAGCAGTGGTACTGGATCGAGCAATTCCTTCCCCTTCGCCACTACCGCCTCAAACAAAGTACAGTGGATCTACGAACCGATTAAGTTCTCCGCGTCGCCCATCTCACCCGGAAACGTCAGCAAGGTCTACATCAAATCCAGTACGGCGACAACTGCTACTTACAGTAACATCAGGATTCAATTGGGGTACACCGCACTCACCGCATTTCCAGCGGGTACGAATAACTTTATTACCGGTTTAACGGAAGTGTACTTCATTGCTTCGCGAACCATTACATCCGGCATTGATACCTGGATTGAGTTTTCACCCGTCAACGGGACATTTTATTACGATGGCGTTCAGAACCTGGTTGTGGAAGCCTCGCAGACAGGTTATACCGGGTCTGGTTTCAGCGTGCGACAGGATGGTACAGGCGGAAATCTTCGTTTATACGGTGGTGTAGCTTCATCAACAGGAACCGCTGCAACAGGACTGGCGAATTTTGGATTTGATCTGGTGCCTGCCGGACCCTGTACTGCGCCACCCACACCGGGCGACGCGCTGGCAAACCCGGATACCGTTTGTACCGGCGCATCCGTGCAGCTTCAACTGGTAAACCATTCACAGGGCACAGGCCAGACCTACCAGTGGCAGTCAGCCACATCAGCTGCCGGCCCATGGACTAACGTGGGCTCCAGCTCTTCTTTCTCATGGACCAATGTAAACCCGACCGCTACCACATGGTATCGTGCCGAGGTAGTCTGTGGCGCATCTACAGCCTATTCAACACCGGTACAGGTTCTGGTGAACCCTGCGTTCCCGGGGGGCACTTATACCATCGATGCAGGTTCTCCTACAGGTGGAACAAATTTCCAGACATTTAATGACGCGATCAACGCAATTGCCTGTGGAATTACCGGCCCGATTGTATTCAATGTTCAACCGGGTACATATAATGAGCAGGTAATTATTCCGCAGATTGGCGGCGCTTCTGCCGTTAACACCATAACATTTAAGGGTAACCTTGCCACATTGAGTTTCAATTCCACGAATTCAAATTCAAGAGCGGGTATCACACTCGATGGTGCAGACCACGTTATCATTGACAGCCTCGTGATCGATGGATCGGCTGGCACTTATGGCTGGGGCATACAGTTGAGAAATGGTGCAGACAGCAATACGGTTTCGAACAACGTTATTATTGTGAGTACCACTAACACCACCTCGGCAGCACATATAGGTATTGCGGTGGGTGGAACGAATACATCCCCTACCACTGCCAGCAATGCCGGCTCCGGGAATATTGTTACCGGCAATACGGTAACCGGGGGATATTATGCCGTAACAATGTATGGGAATAGCGCTGCGCCTTACCCAACAGGAAACCAGCTCACTAACAACATCATTAAAGACTCCTATGCTTACCTGGTTTACGTATATGGCAATGCCAACCCGGTAATCAGTAAAAATGAAATGACTCGGCCGGTGCGTTCAACGTCAACGACTACCGCCGGTTTGTATATTTCTACCGGCGTAACCGGTGCGCTGATTGAAAAGAACCGTATCCATAATCTTTTTGACGCCGCAAGTTCCAGCACATCCACCGCTTACGGTATATACGTAGGATCAGATGCTACCGGTTCAGCGCCGAACAGGCTGTTTAATAACCTTATTTATAATACAGGTGGAAACGGTATCGTATATGGTATTTATAATACCGGTGCTGACACGATGCTGGCATATCATAACACCGTCTCACTTGACGATGTAACCGCAACCACCGGTGCCACTTATGGTTTCTACCAGACCACGGCGGCAACCGGAATTCGATTCATTAATAACATAGTCACAATCAGCAGGTCCGGAACCGGTACCAAAAGGAACCTTTATTTCGTTACCACCACGTCAAACATAACTTCTAACAATAACGTTTTGGTGATGGGCAGTACGGGTGGCACTGCGAATGCGGTTGGCCAGTATGGTACCACGACTTATAATACACTTACCGACTGGAAAACTGCAAACGGCAGCGCCTATGACCAGGCAAGTGTTTCTGTAGATCCCTTATACAGCAATCCCACTGCGGGGGATTATAAACCGAATGAGGTATTGCTGAATAACATCGGTGCGAACGTAGGTGTAACTACCGATATCCTTGACAGTACAAGGAACGTTACTGGTCCCGACCCGGGAGCTTACGAGTTCAGCGGGCCACCTTGTGTGAACCCACCAACACCGGGTAATGCCATCGCTTCTGTGGCTACAGTATGTCCAAACAGCGGTTTCACCCTTGATCTTACCGGGAACAGTACCGGCGAAGGGCAGACATACCAATGGCAGGCGTCACCTGATGGCACAACCTGGACAAACACCGGCGGCGTGCAGGTCAGCCCTGCGTTCGCTACAACGCAGCCTGTAACAAGTTATTATCGTGCTGCAGTAACCTGCAGCGGAGGCACCACTGTTTATTCAACCCCGATCCAGGTAATATCACCGACACTGGTATCCGGCAACTTTACCATCGATGCGGGGGCCCCCAGCGGCGGTGGTAATTTCCAGACATTCACCGAAGCAGTGAACTCGCTTGCCTGCGGAATTAACGGGCCGGTTGTTTTCACTGTGGCTGCCGGAACATACAATGAGCAGGTTACGATCCCCGCTATACAGGGCACTTCATCGGTTAATACGATCAAATTCCGGGGCAACCTGGCAACATTAAGCTTCAATTCGACGAACACAAACTCAAGGGCAGGTATTACGCTGAATGGAGCTGATCATATCATTATCGATAGTCTCGTTATTGATGGTTCTGCCGGCACTTATGGCTGGGGCATTCAATTGATGAATGGTGCTGACAGTAACCTGATCTCAAACTGCATCATTACTGTTAACAATACCACCGGTACAACGGCATATTACCATCTTGGTATCACAATAGGAGGAACAAACACAACGCCTATATCCAGCAGTAATGCGGGCAGCTACAATACAATTACAGGAAATACGATTACCGGTGGTTATTACCCGGTGGTATTGTACGGGAACAGCGCGGCACCCTATCCGACCGGAAATATTGTTTCGAATAATATCATCCGTGATGCTTATTCGTATTCAGTTTACCTGTACGGAAACCGCAATGTTACAGTGAGTAAAAATGATATCTCGCGCCCGATGCGCAGTGTGAGTACCACAACTGCGGGTGTTTATCTGAGTACAGGCGTGATCGGTGCACTCGTGGAGAAGAACAGGATACATAATATGTTTGATGCCCTCGCGACTTCCACTTCCACCATGTATGGCATCTATGTAGGAGCAGATGCGCCGGCAGGTTCCCCGAATATCATTGCGAACAACCTGATATATAATATCGGCGGTAATGGCTCTGCATATGGCATTTACAACAGCAGTGCTGATTCAATGAAGGCTTATCATAATACGATCTCCATAGATGACCAGACAGCGACAACCGGCGCGGCATATGGTGTATACCAAACCACTACGTCAACGGGTATAGAGGTGAAGAACAACATCATCACGATCAGCAGGTCAGGCACGGGAACCAAGCGGAACGTCTATTATGCAACTACTACCTCGACTATCACTTCAAATAATAACGTGCTGCTGATGTCAAGCACAGCCGGAACGTCAAACGCGGTAGGGCAGTACGGAACAACGACATATAACACTCTGGCCAACTGGCAGACTGCCAACAGCAACGCTTACGATCAGCAAAGCGTGAGTGTTGACCCGTTGTATATCAACCCGGCAGCTGGTAACTATATGCCAAACAGTAGCCTGGTGAATAATATCGGGACGCCAGTGGGAATTACTACCGATATACAGGACAGTGCGCGCAGCGGTACTGCGCCGGATCCCGGTGCCTACGAATTTTCAAACCTCACCGCCGGAATAAATATGATGGCCGAAGCCTTGCTTTCTCCGGTTAACAGTGCTACCGGTTGTTACACCGGCACTGAGACGGTGAGTGTCCGTATTCGGAACACCAGTACCTCGGCAATCGACTTCGCATCGAATCCTGTAACCGTAACGGTGAACGTAACCGGAGCTGTTACACAAAACCTGGTATATACGGTCAATACCGGCACATTACAGTCCGACTCGGTATTGGAAGTGGCTATGCCTGCTCCATTGGATATGACCACACCCGGTGTGTATACATTCACCGCCAGTACTTCTGTAGCAGGCGATGCAAACACCGCGAATGATACAGCTCCCGTGGTTAACCGCACCAAGGTGGCACTGACTTCGGGCACAGTATCTGGTCCGCCTGCGTATTGTGTTACCAGCCCCGTTAACCCAACGCTTACATCTTCCGGGTATAACGGACAGACATTCCTTCAATGGGTGTCCAGTACTACATCGACAGGTGGTTATACGCCAATCAGCGGAGGTACCACAGTGCCGTATACCGTTACGACTGCGCCTACTCAAACAATGTATTACCGGCTGGTGGTTGGATGTGGAACGGCGACCGACAGCAGTGCGGTGCATACAGTAACCTACAATGATCCGCAGGTTACGGGTAGTACACCAGGATCGAGATGCGGTACAGGGACAGTAACCCTGGCGGCTACCGGAAGTGCCGGTACAACGTTGGAATGGTTTGCTGCTGCGTCCGGCGGTACCGCGCTGGGAACCGGTACAAGTTTTACTACTCCTTCCATCAGCAGCACGACTACCTATTATGTTGCCGCATCACTGGGAGGCGGTGGTCTTCAATATGTTGGTGCGCCGAATACCGGCATTGGTTCAGCATCAGTGGTAGCAGGTTATTATATGGTATTCACCGTAAATGCGCCGCTCACGATCCAGTCGGTGAACGCATATTTCAACACCATGGGTGCGCCGTTTACACTGAATATCCGCAATGCACCAGGTGGGTCTTCTGTATTTACTTACAGCGGTACCGTATCGGTAACCGGTACCAGCACCCCCCAGGTAATACCCATAAATGCAACCCTTGCACCAGGCACATACGAAATGGGCTGGACAACCGACCCTGGTACTTATCGTAACAGCACAGGTGCATCATATCCGTATACTATTCCGGGTGTTATTAGTATAACCGGCAACACATTCAACAACGCTGCTTACTATTATTATTTCTATAACTGGGCGGTATTGACCGGTTGCGCCAGTAACCGAACAGCAGTTACTGCAACAGTGAATCCTACTGCAAGTAACGCTGCAGGTGCGGCTGGAACAACTGAGTGTGCTACTGTAAGCGTATCGGGAACCGGAACAACGGAATTTAATTACACCGATTGCGATGCGATCGCAGCGATCACTCCATCCGGCGCCTCACCGGTAAGCGGGAATGTTGATGCCTGCGTTACGATCGACAACTCGGTGTTGGCTGCAAACGGGCAGTATTATGTGCCGCGGCATTATGATATTACCCCGGCGACGAATGCGGCCACTGCAACGGCTACTGTAAGGGTGTATTTCCTCCAATCTGAGTTTACCGCATACAATACTGCGGTAGCAGCAAGCAGTTACCCCACACTGCCAACCGGTCCTTCGGACGTAACGGGTATCGCAAACCTCCGCATTACCCAGTTCCACGGAACCGGAACCAACCCGCTGAACTATACGGGTGCAGCGGAAGTGATCGACCCGGCGGATGCGAACATAGTCTGGGATGCTGCAAACAGCAGGTGGCAGGTTACCATTAACGTAACCGGTTTCTCCGGCTTCTATGTACACACCGGTAATTTCGTGCTGCCCGTAACGATCACCGATTTCAAAGGTGAAATGGCGGGGGCGATGAACAAACTGATGTGGACGACAGCGACTGAAAAAAATAACAAAGGATTCGAGTTGCAACGCAGCGCAGACGGCAAGACTTTTACCCGGTTAGCATTCCTGTCGTCAAGGGCTGCCGATGGAACCAGTACTACTCCGCTTTCGTACAGCTTTGATGATAGCAGGCCTTTTGAGGGAAGTACCTTCTACCGCCTGAAACAGGTGGACAATGATGGTAAGATCCAGTACAGCAATGTTGTTGTACTGACCAGGAAAGCGCAGGTTATTACCCTTAGCGCAGTATACCCGAACCCGACGA
>DASVBM010000320.1:0-3568 GCA_036375835.1 Chitinophagaceae bacterium
ATCTTTTTTACAACTCACCATAAACGAAGCAGCGAACAGTATCAGGGCTGTAGCCAGCCTGGAGGGCGTGTACTTTAGCATAGGATTTGACTTTTTAGGATAGTGAACCAGTTTATCTACAGAAAGTTTCTAAACTGAGGAATTGTTACCACCTTGGCAACTCACATACCAAAAGTATATAACGAAAAACTAATGAATAGTCGCTTCACTATTAAAATAACCTTGAGAAAAACTTACTGCTGCTTTAATCATTTCAGCTGGTGAAATGACGTTGCTGAAGATGAATATGCTAGGTATTAATTGAAGAATTGTTAACGCAGAAAACTTTGCCGGGGGAGGTTTCCCCTGCAGCATTTTTTTAACAACGATCAGTAAAAGAAGAGGAGACTAGTAAGATGATCAGTCACCAGAGAGTCAATGACGGCCGTTTACACTTCTTTTAGAATTGATGCAGCCGTCACAAATTTTAAAATAAAATAATATACAACTGCGGTTATTGGATCAACTCCGCAAGTTTTGCTTCCAATGCATCCCCTCGCAGGTCGGTCGCGAGTATAGTACCGTCAGGGCCTACAAGCATGTTCCGTGGTATTGCATTGATACCATATAAGCGCGCCACCTCATTATCAAAGTATTTAAAATCGGACACATGTGTCCAGGTGAGCCCGTCTTTATAGATTGCCTTCATCCATTTCTCCTTGTCGCCCGGTCTTTCCAACGCTACTCCGAGTACAGTAAAATTCTTGTCGTGGTATTTGTTGAATGCAGCTACAACGTTGGGATTTTCTCTCCTGCAGGGACCGCACCAGCTCGCCCAGAAGTCAACCAGTACATATTTGCCGCGGAACGAAGAGAACTGAACGGCAAGGCCCGCAGTATCCAGCTGCGTAAAATCAGCAGCGACATTGCCAACGCTGATGCGGCGGGCACCTTCAAGCCGTTCAGCAAACTGTTTTCCGGAATAGGTATTCTTCAGATCCTCGCTAAGCAGGTTATAAAGCGGTTCGACTGTTTTCGCATTCATCATGTATCCGGCATAAGTGCTCAGCGCGTAGACGGCCATCGGATTAGTCGGGTTTTCTTTTACATACTGCGCGTATACCTTTTCGCGCATTTCATTATCAAGTGCATTTGCCCGCGCCTGAAGCACCCTGACCGCTTCTTTGTCGTCTTTTTTTTCTTCTATCTCGCGGTAGATCAAACTGAACTGCTCGTCATAAGCATTCTCCTGTTCACTGAGTCTGGCATACACATCATGTGCAGCAGAACCACTGACCTGCCGGTTTGAAAAAGAATCGCGGCTGGTGAGCTTTATCGTACCGGCGTCGAGGTAGATACTGAAATTGTCGCGGCGGGAAACGGGTTTCCTGTTCAGGCTGTCAATGAGATAGCGAACGCTGAAATAACCCATTCGTGGTTCCGCTATTGTCCCTTTCATCGTGTAATGCCCGTTGTTCACGAGCGCGCTGTCTTCTTTCCATTCGCCGTTCACATTATAACGGAGCTTCACCATCTTCGGCTCGGGGCTGATACCGGTAACATCACCGTTGATCGTAAAATCCATTGGTTTCTGCGCAAAAACGGGAACCGTAAATAATATCGCTAATGAAAGAATTGCCTGTTTCATAGAAATCAAATGAGACATCTAAATTACAAATTGAATTTTAAGCCGGGCAATCGTATTACGGATGGCGGATTGGCGGGAAGGGCGGGCAGAATAAAGCCCCGTCCGATGAAGAACGGGGCTGAAATTGCAAGTAGTTGGTTATTTATAAAGTGGTGAGGCTTACGTTATCGAAATAAATCATGCCATCGGTGGTAGACTGCCATGTGGCGTCTGCACCTCCGCGGAATGTTTCAAAGCAAACCCTGTTCATGAGTCTTTGAAGGTCGTTGGTAGTCCAGCGGATCGCCTGATCAATAACAGTGGTGCCGTTGATGATTATCTGGATCTGGCCATCGGTGTTGTAACCGGTGTTACTCTTCACCAGCATCTTTACGTTGTACCACACGCCCCTGCCGATGCTGCCGGTTGCCGGGTACTTCTTGCCGAAATCATTTCCGTACTGTCCAGGTTGATCTTTATAGTAGAGATAAGGCTTTAATGTTACAGTCCCGTCCCAGTTGCGGTACCACATGATCCGCGCGCTTCCACCATTGCCATCTGTACCAGGCTCTCCACCGGTATTGCCTTCGCCGAGCAGGAAACCGTATCCGACTTTGCCACCTGCGCTGAAATCGAACTGGCTGTCGAACATCATGTCAAACTGTAACTGGTAGGCACTGTGATCCGGCACGTCGATCCAGGATACCAGACCGCCATCGGGGCCCACCGTATTCGCCAGCAACCGGGTAGTCATTCTGCCACCGGAGATACCCATCCGCGTGTCTGCCCATCCGAGCACGTTTTTGAAATCAGTCGTCGCCTGGGTAAGCGAATAGGCGCCATCGTACCAGTTGTTATAGTTAACGTTGAACCAATAAGAAGGGGAGACAGTGGTGGTCGTGGTGGTACCTGTAGTTGTTGTCGTTGTAGTAGTGGTGGTAGTGGTTGTTGTTTTCCTGCGCTTTTCAAGCGTTTGCTTGCTACATCCTGCGAATAACAGGTTCAACACTAAGACGCCGGCGATGGATGCCAGCCTTCTTACATTTGGCTTTTGCATAGGGAGTATGTATTTAGAGGACGAATCTAAGGCCAAGGAATATGCCATATAGCCGCTTGCTGGCTTATAAGAAGCTTAGAATGCCCGCGGTGTTTAAGCAAAATTTTATTTTATTCGGATGCGCTGTAAGCCTTGCTGTATATGGGTTCCGGAGGACCGCGTTATGCGGTCGATACTCTTCCGTGGTAGTTCTCTCAGATGTCGTCACAAAAATTAATTCAATCACGAATCGCCTTTGATTTTGCTGCTAACATACTCCTGTCATGTTCGAAGTTGAGTATAGCGGTCAGTCCTTGATTTATCTACGTACTGTTATAGGGAACGTATAAGGACTTTATAAGAACGTTATAGGGGCCTTATAGGGACCTTATAGGGACTTTATAGGGACCTTATAGGGACTTTAGCGTTTCTGGCCCGTTATCGCACTGTGCTCCGCCTGTGCTCCGCCCGTGCTCCGCCTGTTGTCAGACAGTGATCAGACAATGATCTGGTAAAGATCCGCATGTGATGAGGACGCGTATAGGGAGAAGGAGTATCGCAAAGAACGCGAAGAAGAAACGCAAAGGACGCGAAGAAAAAACGGAGGCACTGAGACTTTTAATGTCGTCTATCTGAAAGAAGGTATTAAGAAAATAGTAAACAAGTTGTAGAATGGAAGGTCAGGGAGAAGGAGTATCGCAAAGAACGCGAAGAGAAATGCAGGCACTGAAACTTTTAATGTCGTCTATCTGAAAGAAGGTTTAAGAGAATAGTAAACAAGTTGTAGAAATGAAGATCAGGGAGAAGGAGTATCGCAAAGAACGCGAAGAGAAATCGCAGCGGGGATATTGGCTGCCGGGAAACGCTATAAATGAATGGGATTGTAAGCGCCTGACAAATCCGAAAAAAAATCGCATCACCATCGA
>DASVBM010000339.1:0-5599 GCA_036375835.1 Chitinophagaceae bacterium
TGTGACCAGGATGGGAAGATGTTTCATGTTAGTCGGTTTATTAGTACTGTAGCATGTTTATTACAATCCAAAAGTAGGTACTTTGTATTGCCCAGTACAATATTTTAACATGAACGGGTTTTATCAAGGATGATTGGCAGATTCACCTTGACCATCAGTTAAGAGGAACTGAATATCAGCTTGTTAGGAAAGTTTCTCCGATTGATCCGGTTTTGCCGTACCCTGAAGCCGGGGTGCATAGACATATAAAACAACGCCAGCGACCACCAGGAGACTGGAAATGATCTCGGCCTGGGTGGGATGAAAGCCGAACATATTATAGGTATTGTTAATCCGGATCTTTTCAATGAGGAACCGTTCCACGCCATTCATCACTAGATAAATCGCTGCCAGCCGACCCGCAACCTTCAGTTTTTTACGGAGTGCCCAAAGAATAAAAAACAGCAGCGTACATGCGAGAAACTCATATAGCGGTGTCGGGAACACCGGTATGGGCAATACGTTACAGTATTTACCGGCGCAATCCGGTAAAGGAACGCCGGAGGAGATCACATTATTCGGATAGTTATACGCAAGCAGCCAATCCGGCAGCCAGCCTGGCGCCGTAACAGAAGCATAATGAACGTCTGCGACGGATTGGACATGCAGATCCTTCATATAGAACATTGCGTTAGACTGGAGCGCGGTATCGAATTCCCCGGGACCGGAGTGAGCAATTGTACCATCAGCTTGGGTGATATATGCGCTGTTTACTATTCCCCAGTCACCATCGCCGGAAACCTGGCAACCGATGCGACCAATGGCATAAGCGATCATCATAGTTGGCGCAAACGCATCTGCAAGGGGCAGTACACCGATATTATGTTTCCTGGCGTAATAGATTATCGCCGCCGTTGCAAGCAACAATCCGCCGTAAATAGTAAGTCCGCTGAAAGAGATTAAGGATCCGATTGGATCTCTCGAAAACTCGTCGAGGTTTTCCAGGTTGTGGAATATCTTGGCTCCCAGAAAACCAAAAATTGCCGCATAGATCACGATGTCTCCCACCCTATCGTGCGGCCACACCCTGATCGTTCTTTTTTCCGGCTTACCAGCTTCTGATTTACGCTTGTCATTCCATTTCAATCCGCCGAAGAACAACCCGGCGAGCAGGCCCGCGACCAAATGTCCCCTGGAGGAAAAAATAAAGGCCTGAGGATCATCCAGCGCCTGGTCGATGAGGAAAGCGCCGATTATCTTATAACCAAGAAAAAATCCGAGAAGGAAGTTAAGGATCACATCGAACCATGATACCTGCTGATTTGAAATAATGGTGCGCGTAGTATAACTGAACACCCCCTCCTGTTCCTTTCTTCTCAGTTCACGGGTGAGTACCCAGGCTCCTATAAGAAACGCGATGGCCACGAAAAAACCAAAAGAGTTCACAAGTTGCAGTCCTTTGATCCGGATGCCAAAAAGGTCCTCAAAAGCGTAGTACAGGTTGGGATACATTGTGCAATGTTAATTAAAGAATGGGAAAGTGCAGGCCGTCAGTTCTCCGCTGCGGTTGCATGTAAACGACAGTGCCCCGCAGATGCGAGGCACTTACTAACCCATCTATAACAAAGCATCTTAATTACAATATTGATCGAACACGCTGATGAGGTGCTGCGCGATTACGTTCGCAGGCCGGCCCTCGATCTGGTGGCGCTCTACCATGCTTACCAGTTCACCATCCTTGAACAAGGCAATTGAGGGTGAAGAAGGCGGGTATGGCATCATATGTTCTCTTACTTTCTGAACTGCTGCGTTATCAAAACCTGCAAACGATGTAACCAAACGATCCGGTCTTTTTGTGGCGTTGTTCACTGCCATGATCACTCCCGGCCTTGCAGCTCCGGCTGCGCATCCGCACACAGAATTGATCACGACCAGGGTAGTACCATCTTTCTTCAATGTTGTTTCTACTGCATCCGGCGTGGTCATGTCTTCAAAACCATTTTCGGTTAATTCGGCTTTCATCGGCAACACTATCTCTGGTGGGTACATAGCTTATTATTTACTGATTTGCCGCAAAAATACAGCTTAAGGCAGTATCCGAATCCGACAAGATGGCTTGGTATTTTGCTAAATTTTGCCAGAAAGGCAGGGAAATACTGCCCAAAACGGCCAAAAAACCGGGCGGTACAGGGTTTGACCAGCCTTTGCAGCAACAATACATTAAAAACAAAAAAATAAGACTATGACGCTGGTAAAAAACAATCTGAAGACCTTTGACAACCTGTTCGAAGACCTGCTGAATACTTTTCCTGCAGCATGGGGGCGCGACATGAATTTCAGCATTCCGCCGGTGAACATCCATGAAACGAATGAAGCATACCATCTGGAGCTGGTAGCTCCCGGTTTGAAAAAAGATCAACTCCGGATCAATCTTGAAAAAGGAGTACTGTCGATCAGCTATGATCACAAGGAGGAAGTGGAAAACAAGGATTACAAAACACACCGCAAGGAATTCCGCGCAAGCAGCTTCAAACGCAGCTTTAAAGTAGATGACAAAGTGAATACCGATGGCATACAGGCAAAATATGAAGACGGTGTGCTGAAACTTTTGCTACCGAAAAAAGAAGAACTGAAAGTAATGCCGAAAGAAATTACGATTCAGTAAAAGATAAAGCTACATGCCCGAAAGGGCAGGCAGTTGGTTTTGGTTTACACCCCGCTTGTCCAGGCGGGGTGTTTTTTTGGGGAAAATAAAAGGGAGTCCTTGCGAACTCCCTGTGATATCATTTGGGCTCAGAAGCTCAGCCCCATGTTATAATACATAAAGGCCCATTTATCGGCCTGTTCTTCGATGATTTTCGAAGTTGGTTTGCCTGCACCGTGTCCCGCCTTCACCTGGATACTGATCAGTACCGGGTTATCGCAACCCTGGTTTTCCTGCAGCTGTGCTGCGAATTTGAAAGAGTGTGCAGGTACGACGCGGTCGTCGTGATCTGCAGTAGTGACCAATGTGGCCGGATAGCAAACACCCTTTTTCACGTTGTGAACCGGTGAGTATTTGTACAGGTAATTGAACATTTCGGAATTATCATCTGCAGTACCATAGTCATACGCCCAGCCGGCACCTGCTGTGAATTTGTGATAACGCAGCATATCCATTACACCCACCGCGGGGAAAGCCACCCGGTACAGTTCCGGTCGCTGGGTCATGGCAGCGCCGACCAGCAATCCTCCGTTTGATCCTCCTGAGATTGCGAGGTAGTCACTGGAAGTATACTGCTCGCGGATCAGGTACTCTGCCGCCGCGATAAAATCGTCGAACACATTCTGCTTCTGCAGCTTCGTTCCCGCTTTATGCCACTCGTCGCCGTATTCACCGCCGCCCCGGAGGTTCGGAACCGCGTAAATACCGCCATTCTCCAGGAATACCAGATTGCTCACGCTGAATGAGGGTGTCAGGCTTACATTAAATCCGCCATATCCATACAGCATCAGCGGGTTCCTCCCGTTTAGCTTCATTCCTTTTTTGTATGTAATGATCATCGGCACTTTCGTACCATCCTTGGAATTATAAAACACCTGTTTGCTTTCAAAATCTTCCGGATTGAATTTCACATCCGGTTTTTTGTACAAGGTTGATTTACCGGTTTTGATGTCATACCGGAAGATGGTGGTTGGATAAGTGTACGATGTGAAGGAATAGTAGACCTCGGTTTCCTCCTTCTTACCGCCAAAGCCAGTTGCAGTGCCAAGGCCGGGCATCTGGATAGTCTTTTCAAGTTTTCCTTCCAGGTTGTACTGCTTCACTTCTGACACTGCGTCTTTCAGGTATTTTGCAAACAGTTTCCTTCCGGATGCAGAAACGCTGAGGGGAAATTTCGTTTCAGCGATGACGAGCTTCCAGTTTGCGGGTTTAGGTTGCTTTGGATTTACCAGCACGAGTTTCCGATTGGGAGCATCCAGGTTGGTCAGTACAAATAAGTTCCCGTTTTCTGCATAAACGACATCGTATTCATAATCAAAACCAGTAGCCAGGGGAACGATCTTTGAGCCGGGAACGGAAAGATCCTGCACATACAGCTCACTTCCATATGTAGCGTTCGCCGCCGAGATCACCAGAAAACGCTGGTCTTCAGTTACCCCACCGCCAATATAACGGCGTGGCGTTGCCTCTCCGCCAAAGATGAGCTTATCCTGGGATTGTGGTGTACCGAGTTTGTGGTAATAAAGTTTATGGTATTGCGTTTTTCCAGAGAGCTGGCTGCCGTCTTTGGGCTTGTCGTAACTACTGTAGTAAAATCCTTCGTTTCCTTTCCAGGAAAGCCCGCTGAACTTCACATCATATAATGTATCATCCAGCCGTTCGAGGTTTGATGTTCGGATCACCACCACTTTCCGCCAGTCTGAACCACCTTCCGACAACTGGTAAGCTGCCAGTGAGCCGTCTTTTGAGAATTCAATACCGGCGAGTGAAGTAGTTCCATCCGCTGAGAATTTATTCGGATCGAGAAACACCTCTGGTTGCCCGTTTCCCTTCTGCCGGTAAAGTACCGACTGGTTCTGCAGTCCGTCATTCTTGTAATAGTAGGTGTAACCACCTTCTTTAAACGGTGCACCATATTTTTCGTAATTCCAGAGTTCGGTCAGCCGGTCTTTGATCTTTCCGCGAAACGGCACCTGCGCCAGGTATTCATTGGTTACGGTATTCTGCACCGTTACCCAGGCCTTTGTCTCTTCGCTCATATCATCTTCCAGCCACCGGTATGGGTCGGCTACACTGGTACCAAACATTACATCAGTCTGATCCACTTTCATCGTTTTGGGATAAGTACCCCTGAATGCGCCGGGCTTTTGCTGCGCAAGTACGGATCCACCGCTCAGCAGTGCCAGCAGGCAGATAGTCGGAACTTTCATACGCTATTATTTTTTAAACGGCGCTGAAGATATGAAGTTTCGCAGTTTGAGAAATGACCAAACGCAGGCGGACGTGCATGGAAGAGCCAACAGCTTTTTACACCTCTGCTGCGGCTGCTTTTTTCTTTGCCCGGCTCGCTTTGGCCCGTTTTCTCGGCGTGGAGACTGCTTTTTTTGTGGCTTCGGTAGTCTTTATTCTGCCAGGCTTTGACCTGGATTTATCCGCAACGTATTCGGTTTCCGGCTGGATACTTTCAGGTTCTTGTTCCAGGTGATTAATAAGCTCTTTCAGGAAACGGACCAGGTGCTTCCGCTGGGTGGCGGGTGTTACACTCCATTTGCCGTTGCTTGCACGTTTGTGAGCCAGTTTGTATTTGAGGCCCGTGAGGGAAGTGGTATAACTGTTGGCATCCAGTTTTTCTACCATCTGGTGCGCAAGGATATACCAGTGATATTCAGTACCCACCGGTACACCCGATCCTTCCGGCGCCTTCCCTTTCCTGCGTTTGGTAACTGCATATGATATTTCCCAGAGATCCGGTGTAATTTTCGTTTCTTTCCATTCACCACTATCGTATTTCCAACGGTGGCTGCGACCGATCTTCATGCCGGTATATTGCCGCCCCTCGAACTCCTTAAACTGATTATAACCGGCGGCGATATCGCTTTTCTTTTCCTTTACAGCCCTGTCTGCTTTCCTGGTATT
>DASVBM010000335.1:0-3406 GCA_036375835.1 Chitinophagaceae bacterium
GGTCTTGCGCTTGACGGTGTATTGCCCGTTATAGTAGATGGTGTAGTTATTAAACCCGCCGGCAGTAACCGTCGCCGAATCCAGCAGCGGGTTTCCACCCTGAGAAAGGATGCTGTTGTACGATAGCACTGTACCCGACTGTGTGATGCCGCTTGGTCTTCCGTAACCGGGCAGTCCGAGTACCGCCTTGGTAGCCGGCATGCCGCGTGTACCCACCCAGTAATTCAGTGCGGTCTGCGCAAGCGTGTAATCGCTGTGGTGGCGATAAGGCGTGCTGGTGCTGAAGTCGTCATATGCCATGATGTTAAACCAGTCCAGGTAACCGAACAGTTCGCTGCGGATGGCATCCCTTGCGCCGCCGGCATATTTCCCGGGTGTAATGGCAGCAGTGAGGTAATACCTTGCGCCGCGGTGGCAACTGTCACTCAGTTCTTTCATCAGGGCCGTATAACCGGCATCGGTGCCATCGGATGTAGTGGGGTATTCCCAATCCATATCAACGCCATTCAGGGCATATTGCCGTATCGTGTTCATCACCTGCTTGATGAACGAAGTGCGAAGGGCCGCATTGGCGGTAAAGGTTTTGAAATCGTTATGGCTGCCGCTGAAGCTGAGCATCACTTTGGCGTTGTTCGCTTTGGCTTTCGCTGCAACAACTGCCAGCCGTGCGGGGTCGCTGATGGTGAATCCCCCGGAAGCATTCACGTTTGCAAACGCATAATTCACCACGTTGCACATCCTGAATTTCACGTCCGGTACCGTTGCCGGGTCGCGGTAGCTGGGGAAATAGCCCACTACATAAAATCCGAATGCAGGCGGAGCGGCTATAGGTTCCGGCGGCACCACCGGCTCCGGGGTTACGTCGTGCTTTTTACAGGCGGAAAGGAAAAGAATGGCTGAAATACCGAACAATAAGGATTTACGGCGAAGAATATTCATGCAGCAGTTTTGATGTTCAAATGTAAGCTGTAGCATCAGAGCAGCAAAGATTTTATAGCCGCTGCCTGCTGCCTGCTGCTGCTGTACGAATGAAGGGATTTTTATTGTTGCGGGGCACGATTTTTTCGGCGTTTCGCGGTTTGATTGTTCACATATAAAACGTTTTGTTTATGGCATACTATAACAGGCACCAGCTGCGCTCAGACCAGGTCTGGAACCGCGACCTGCGACATTCAGACGAAGAGGATATTAAGCCGCGCTCGCTTCCATCGGCATATAGTCCCGGTTACAGCAACAGCAGGGGTTATTACAGCGATCCGCATCGCGAACGCGACTACCGCGAGGGGCAGTATCATTCCGGTAACTACCCGGAACGGTATAGCCGCGGTTATGGCGACCGCTACGAAGACCGGTGGCAGGAGGGCCGTGACCGATTCGATCGAAGCCATTCGGCCGACAGTGGAAGTATATACGATTATGACAGCGGGTATATGCGCAGTTACCGTGACTACGACCGTGGCGCTTACAACCGGCACTACGATGACCGGGGTGACAGCAGGCAAGGCTATGATCACGACCGCAACTGGTGGGATCGTTCGAAAGATGAAGTGATGTCGTGGTTCGGTGATGAAGACGCGGAACGCCGCCGCGAACATGACCGCAGTATGAGCCATCGCGGTAAAGGCCCGAAAGGATACCAGCGTTCAGACGAAAGAATCCGGGAAGACATCAGCGACAGGCTGAGTGATGACGACTACGTAGACGCTTCGGATATTGAAATAGAAGTGAACGGCCCGGAAGTAGTACTAAAAGGTACTGTCACCACGCGGGCGGAGAAACGCAGGGCGGAGGACATCGCCGAATCGGTTTCCGGGGTACAGAACGTGGAAAACAGGCTGAGGTGTACGCAGCCCAATTCCGCTGTCAATATGAACAGGTATACCGGAACAACCAACAACTTTACGGGTATCGGAAATTCATCCGGAACAACGAGCGAGATCATGCGCGATGTGCGCAACAACGATCAGCATCGTTATTGATACACGGGCATCCTTATGGCAGAGGCTGCCTCAGTTAACTGAGGCAGCCTCTTTTGTTTTGCCGATCACCCCTGCCTGAAGGCCGGGGGAAAGAAGTAAAAGTGGAAACGGGCTTTAGCCCTGCAGAATGATCGGCTCTGATCCCTTTGCTGATATAGCAGCCAGAAGGAGGATAATCCAGCTGAATGTTGGTAAGCGAGACGACCGCTTAGGCATGTGAATAAGTATCAGGAGTTATAACCCCGGCCTTTTAGGCCGGGGTATAGAACGAGAACTGTAATCGGGCTTTAGCCCTGTAGTATGATCGGCTCTTATCACTCGGCTGATGTGGCAGCCAGAAGTAGGATAATCGAATCATTGTTGAAGAGCGGGACGACCGCTTAGGCACTTGAATAAGTATCAGGACTAATAACCCCGGCCTTCAGGCCGGGGACAAAGAAAGTGAAGTGTAATCGGGCTTTAGCCCTGCAGGGTGGTCGGCTCTGATTCCTCTGCTGATGTGGTCAGGAGGAAGAATCATACGGGTGAACGTTGTAACGCGATACCACTACTTAGGCGCGTTGATGAGTATCAGGGCTAAAGCCCTTGTGAAGTGCTGTTGGTATCCCCGGCCTGAAGGCCGGGGTTAATTACGTCTATGATGTGGATCGTTCATTCGGCGTTCGTTGATTAGGTCGATTAGGAAATCACGGCCTCCAGGCCATGGAGTTCGCATCGACAGTTATGAAACTCCACAAAGGAATTGTATCTTAATGAAAACGACTTTATGGCCTACGTTGATATCCTGGTTCACGCTGTGTGGGGTACAAAACACCGGCAACCTTTACTTCGCGGAAACCTTCTGGATATAGTCTGCGATCACATCAGGGAAAACGCAAAAGAGAAGCAGTTTTTTATCCGCGAGATAAATGGATACGATGATCACCTTCATCTGCTCATGGCGCTGAAAGCGGACTGGAGTATTTCTAAACATCTTCAGATGATTAAAGGAGAATCTGCCTATTGGATTAATAAAAAGAAACTGCTGCCGGCCAGGTTCAGCTGGGCAGATGAGTATTATGCTGCTTCGGTTGGTAAAGATGAGCTTCACCGTGTGACGGCTTATATCCGCAACCAACGCGAACATCATCGTCAGTTATCTTTTACAGAGGAATACGAGCGCCTGATAGACGAGTTAAGAAGTAGCCAGGGTTATAACCCCGGCCTTCAGGCCGGGGAAAGAAGTAAAAGTGGAAACGGGCTTTAGCCCTGCAGGATGATCGGCTCTGATCCCTTTGCTGATGTAGCAGCCAGAAGGAGGATAATCCAGTTATTGTTGAAGAGCGACACGACCGTGAATAAGTATCAGGGCTAAAGCCCTTGTGAGTTGTTTGTCGTTATACCCCAGCCTGAAGGCTGGGGTTAATGCCGTGTTCTTCCCTGTTGTT
>DASVBM010000097.1:0-3054 GCA_036375835.1 Chitinophagaceae bacterium
GGGAGCTCTGACGCCCCTGGGGAATAACCTCGGGGAATACTGGAATGGGCTGGTGAACGGGGTTTCAGGTGCCGACTATATCAAACAGTTTGATTGCAGCAAATTCAAAACGCAGTTTGCCTGCGAACTGAAGAATTTTGATCCTTACCAGTATCTGGACAAGAAAGAAGGGCGGAGGCTGGACCGTTTTACTCAAACTGCATTGATATGCAGCGACCAGGCGGTTACAGACGCAAATATCCAGAAAGCTTCTACCAACCCTGACCGCGTAGGTGTAATCTTCTCCAGCGGCATTGGCGGGCTGATTACTTTCCAGCAGGAAGTAATGGATTTTGCCAAAGGTGACGGCACCCCGCGCTTCAATCCTTTCTTTATTCCAAAGATGATTCTGGATATAGCCGCCGGCCATATCTCTATGCGTCATGGATTCCGCGGCCCCAATTTCGCGGTGGTATCAGCCTGTGCTTCATCCACCCATGCCGTAATGGATGCTTTCAACCTGATCCGGCTTGGGAAAGCGGATATTATTCTGGCTGGTGGCGCAGAAAGCGTGATCAGTGAAGCAGGGGTAGGCGGATTCAACGCGATGAAAGCCTTGAGCGAAAGAAACGACGATCCCAAAACGGCTTCCCGGCCCTTCGATAAAGATCGGGATGGCTTTGTGATGGGAGAAGGCGCCGGTATACTGGTACTTGAAGAACTGGAACATGCCCTGGCAAGGGGTGCACGGATCTATTGCGAAGTAGTAGGTTGCGGCGCTACTGCCGACGCTCACCATATGACGGCGCCGCACCCCGAAGGACTCGGTGCGAAGAATGTGATGAAGGCAGCGCTCGAAGACGCAGGCATGCAAGCCTCCGACATCGATTATATCAACGTACACGGTACCTCAACTCCCCTCGGTGATATTGCAGAAACAAAAGCAATTCT
Organism: Chitinophagaceae bacterium; assembly: GCA_036375835.1. Classification (GTDB taxonomy): domain Bacteria; phylum Bacteroidota; class Bacteroidia; order Chitinophagales; family Chitinophagaceae; genus JAEZDC01. Next base: position 931 of record DASVBM010000097.1, read on the forward strand.
GGAAGTCTTTGGCGAACATGCGTATAACTTAAATATCAGTTCTACCAAATCAATGACCGGTCACCTCCTTGGTGCGGCGGGCGCTATCGAAGCCATCGCCTGTGTAATGAGCGTGGTGAACGACATCGTTCCGCCAACGATCAACCACTTTACAGATGATCCTGATCTGGATAACAAACTGAATTTTACTTTCAACACAGCGCAGCAGCGGACAGTGAACGCCGCCCTGAGTAATACCTTTGGCTTCGGCGGCCACAATGCCTCACTGATCGTGAAAAAATACAAGGATTAGGCCCGCATTCTGCCTGTATTCGTTTCCACACGCGGTTACAATCCGGCTGTATTGTAAAATTCGTTAGCTTAACGTCGTGGATATGATTACGAAATATTTTCGGAAGCCTTCGCAGATGGAGAAGCAGCTGAAGAATGTACTGGGCCTTAAACCCGGTAACCTTCTGCTTTACCAGATGGCGTTAAGCCACCGTTCGGTGAAAGAGACGGCTGACGAAAACAATGAAAGGCTTGAATACCTCGGTGATGCGGTGCTCGGTGCAATTGTTGCCGATTACCTTTTTCGCCGTTATCCTTATAAGGGAGAAGGATTTCTTACCGAGATGCGGAGCAAGATGGTGAACCGCGCCTACCTTAACGAGATTGCGTTGAAGATGGGGCTAAAGAAGATAACCCTGTACAACAAGTTCGATAATTCACTTAAGAGCAGCCAGATATTCGGGAATACACTCGAAGCTGTGGTTGGTGCGGTCTATCTTGATAAGGGATACAAAAAAACGCGGAACTGGGTACTGAATCATATCGTGATCCCGCATATGTTCGTCGACGATCTGGAGGCGGTGGACATCAACCTGAAAAATCGCCTCATCGGTTGGGCCAGCAAGAACATGAAAACGCTGGAATTCGAAACAATCAATGAAAAGATGGAAGGGGGCCGAAGGGTGTTCACGATTGCGATCGTTATAGATGGACAGAAGATATCCGAAGGCAAGGGTTACAATAAAAAGGATGCCAGCCAGGCAGCCGCTCAGATAGCGGTGGAAAAACTGGACCTCTGAAAAACAAAAGTCCTGCACCGATGCAGGACCTGTTGTTGGCGGGACTTCTATGCTATAATCAATTCCGGGCGACAGACACTGCTAAAATACTGTTCCTTGCCATGTCTTTCACCACCTTCAGACACTAAAACATTGCCCCGATTGCTCCTGGTAAAACTCTTAACAGTATCTTGAAAATGAAACGTTAGAAGCATAAGCATAGTAATTCCGCGGTAAAGCTGCCCGCAGGCAACAGCGATGAATATCAGGACAAGAAGCTGGAGATGTTTATTGCCGGATTTCCTGGCAAAGTTCTACCAGCACCCCATTCGTTCCTTTTGGATGGAGAAAACATACCAATTTGTTATCGGCGCCTTTTTTCGGATGTTCATTCAGCAACGTAAAACCTTCCTGTTGTAAACGCTTCATTTCAGATTCAATATCTGCTACTTCGAAAGCAAGGTGGTGAATGCCCTCGCTTTTCTTTTCGATGAACCGCGCGATTACCCCATCAGGATCAGAGCTTTCCAGGAGTTCGATCTTGGTATTGTCTTTCCGGAAAAAAGCCGTATTCACCTTTTCAGTTTCAACCGATTCGGTTTTATAACACGGACTATCCAGAAGTTTTTCAAAAACAGGTATGGATACCTCAAGGCTTTTTACGGCGATGCCGATGTGCTCAACTTTTAACATGCTAGATATGTTAACCGGCAGGTTTCAGGCAACTGCTGCTGCTTTGGAAACTCCCCTGCCGCAAATTCGGTGAATTTGGCCAAATTATCGTGATTTACAGTGCTTTTCGATTTCTGGAATTTAAGCTTCTCTTGCCTTCAGCGGCATAGATTGTAGCCGGGGATACAGTATTTTTGCTGGCCACAACAATAAAGCGGTAAAGATATTATGTTGAAACTTCCTATTTACCTGGATAATAATGCCACAACACCTATGGATCCAAGGGTGCTGGAGGCGATGACCCCCTATTTCCTCGAACATTTTGGAAATGCTGCCAGCCGTAACCACCCGTTTGGATGGGAAGCTGAGGAAGCTGTTGATTATGCGCGCGAGCAGGTTGCGA
>DASVBM010000096.1:0-5498 GCA_036375835.1 Chitinophagaceae bacterium
TATAGAGTACTTATAGAGCATATCAGGTAATATACACCCGGGGTTCACATATCCTCAGAGTAACCCTAACCCCACCCTCACCCCACTCTCACCGTACCCATACCGTACCATTACCCTACCCTTACCTTACCGTACCCTTACCGTACCCTTGCAGTACCATTGCAGCACCATTGCAGCACCATTGCAGCAGCATTACAGTACCTGGGACAAGCGGGACAAATGGGACTAATGGGGAGGATGGGACGCTGCTGACTTCTGCTGACTATGGCTGACTCCGCTGGCTGTTCAGCACAATAACCATTCACCTACCGACGGCCCGCTCCGGCCTCCCGTCAAGACACTACCACCTAACGCCTAATGCCTATCCCCTCCAGCCTCCCGCCTACCGCCTAGCCAACAGTACCCTTACCGTACGCTTACCAAAAACCTCGCTGTATCTGGTAAAAACAAGGCTCATCGTGCTATGATGGCAGTTGCAGTAGTCGCCCCCAAAAAGAAAGGCTGCCCGTCCGGGGCAGCCTTTTCGGGTGATCACAACCCGGCTATCAGTTCTTAATCAGCATCTGGTTGCTGATCTCGTTCTCGTTTACAATTGTTCGCAGTATATAGCTGCCACGGCTTTCAGTCATGGCGAAGTTCAGTGTATGCCAGCCGCCGTCTTTGATGGCATTATCGATCTTCCGGATCAACTGCCCGTTCATATTCAGCAACTGGATCTCCACCCGTGAACGGTCGGGCAGGAACAAGCGGATCGTAGCATTAGTTGAGACCGGGTTAGGTGCAATAGCAATTTTGAAGGGAACGGCCATCTTAGCAAAGGCGACATTTGAATAACTGTACTTCCCATCCATATCTTCCTGGCGAATACGATAGTAATTCATCCCCGAAACAGGCATCTTGTCGGTGAACACATAGGTTTGCTTTTCAACAGAGTTGCCAGCGCCTTCAACCCATCCGATCCTGGTATAATTCACCGCATCGGTGCTGCGCTCAATTGCAAATCCTTTATTGTGCTGCTCGGTAGCTGTTGCCCAGGTCAGGTTTACGGTACCGTTGCCTCCATCAGACGCTTTTATTTCCAGGAATGACACCGGGAAGGTGAAGTTGCCGAATACCTGCATATAAAAATCTGAAGGTGGTGTAGGCGAACCGGAAAACACAAATGGCCCGGCACGCTTGACTGATGAATCCATGTCGACCAGCCAGAAACCGGGATAGGTTACACCAGGACCGCTGGTAACCCTCCAGCCATTCGGTATGGTGGAACTGTAGTTGGTAAGAGAAAGACCGCCAAATGCTGTTGCATAACCCGTGAACACTGCGCCGGTGTCCATCTGTACGGTTGCAAGCGTAGTAGACCCGTTGCCGAAGGTTACAATCTCAGTTGTGAAGGAAGCATTGGTGCTGGCCGGAAGCGACTGGCTGCCGATGTTGATTAATGGCAGTTTGATGATATCCTTCAACTGTGTAGCGGTATCTTCCACTGTTCCAACATAACCGGTAACCGTGGTGGCAACGGTAGTGGGGCTGGTGGTGGTACCGGCCCGCCTGATTCCGAACTTTACCTGGGTAATATTCAGTTTGTTGTTTGTGCCAACGGTGGCCGAGGGTACATTAAAATCATCCATGGTAATCTTCGGGTTACCGGTTGTTGCATTTGGAGCCGGGGCATAACGACTTCCTGTTTCTGTTGAGTTATCATACACTTGTGCTTTCCCATAGCTTATCGCGCATAACAACAGTGAGGAGAGTAAAACTTTCTTCATGATAATATTGTTTAAATAAGTGAAGCGTGATTGGAGACTGAATTACAGCAATAATAGTACCCGATCCGGCAGTAACTCAACCCGGTTGAACAGCAAATCCCCGGGAAAAATCCGTAGAGCATACCAGCCGACGCCGGTTCCTGTATGTTGAACAGCTGCCCCAATCAGAACGGGTATCCGATGGCCAGGTTGAATATCATGTTTTCCCTTCTCCAGTTCCGCTCGTTGAAGCGGATATTGTTCAGCACCCAGGGATCGGCCTGCAACCATGGCTTACGGATCGGGAAGGCGAGATCACCGCGAAGGATCACAAGATTTAAATCGATCCTCAGACCGAAGCCCGCGCCAACTGCCAGCTGATTCAGGAACTTCCCGGAGAACTTACTTCCAGGCCTCAGGCTGTCCTCCTTCACTGTCCAGATATTCCCCGCATCTACAAACAGGGCCCCGTTGATAATGGAAGTAATTCTAAAACGGAGTTCAGTATTCAGCTCCAGCTTGATATCACCCGGCTGGTCAGGTAAAAATCTCCTGGAAGTATCGGCGTTGCCTCCATACCAGGTACCGGGTCCAAGCGAACGCGCACGGAATGCCCGGATACTGTTTGTGCCGCCGATGAAAAATGCCTTGGCGAAGGGCATTGCATCGCTGTTGCCGTAAGCAAGTCCAAGTCCAATGATCATTCTGCTTGCCAGCATATTTGTTTTGCTGTTCCGGAACCGGAAATAGTGTCTCAGTTCGGGCTCTACCCTGACATATTGTGCGAATGGAACACTGAGTATGGTTTTCTTGTCGTTTTCGTCTGCACCGGTGAGCAGCCCGAGCAGATTTCCCGACAGGTCGATGTTGCCATTGAAGTAAATGTTATGGGTTTTACGGTTTGGCCTTACCTGCGAGTTATAGTTGTAATTGTAGTTTGAGCCGATGATAAACTGCTTTTCGATACTTCGCTCCAGCGTTGGATTGTTCAGCAGTTCCTTGCTGAACGATGGTGTAATATTCAGTGGATGTACATAGTTGATTGAAAAAACATTCAGCTGGTGCTCTTTGGTAATATGTTCTTTCCATACATAGCCAACGTTCAGCTTGAACGAGTTGAGGCTATACTGGTCTGTGCGATTATACAGCTCGTAGCCAAGGTTCATCCTCGTTTGTGGCACGAACTCACTGCTTGTATTGAAACGGAAGGGGAAGGTGATCCTGGGTACAATAAAGTGGATATCGGCGCCAAACCTGTTCGTACTCACTGAAGGCTGCTGCCCTGAAATCTGCCGTTCCACACCGGCAAAAGCACTCACCGTAAGCAGTTCCGCCGCCCTGAGCAGGTTACGGTTACGCCAGCTCAATGTCAGCTCTGAACCGGTTGCATTATTCGATTTGTTCAAAGCGCCAGCCTCGAGGCGTATCGATTTTTTCGGAAGGGGCGTGAGGTAATAGTAGGCATTCAGGAGGTTGGCGGTATCGGTCTGCACCTGCTCGAACTGGACCTTTACAAATTTGTAAACACCGAGACTCACCAACCTGTTTAGCGACAGGTTGTGATCATCCCTGTTGTATACCTCGCCGGGCCGGATCACCAATGTGCGATTAAACACTTTCGGTTTAAATGTATGTGCCGGGTCTATAATAAAATAGCCGTTATACAAAGATGAATCCGACTTAACATGGCTGGTATCGGAAGCATGGGTAAGTGAATAATCAGCATGCACAATGATATCGTTGATCCGGTAGACCTGTCTGGCGTTGCCGGGAGTTTCGGGCTTTACCCGGATCATGATATTGACCTTCCGGTCTCCAACTGTTGAATCAACATTCATGAGCAGATAATCGGGACTGAAGTAATAGTATCCGACATTTTTTAGTCGCTCATCTATGCGCACCCGCTCTGCCTTGATGATATCAAGATCGTAAGGATCTCCTTTTTTAAGCAGAGAGCGCCCGGCCGTTGCAGCGATCGCCTTACTTAATTCACTGGAATCCGCAGGAAATGAAACGGAGGCGATACTGTACTGGGGCCCGACGTTCGAAGTGAACGTGACATGCGTTTTTTTTCTACGGGTCACAGTATCGAAGGAAACAGTGGCGTGAAAGTATCCTTTGTTCTGCAACCTGTTCTCGAGTACCTGGGTATTCTTCTCAAAGTTCACTGAACTGGTGAGCACCGGTGGCTCACCGAATTTTTTCCTTAGAAACGGAATCCGGTTAGCCCACAGTTTCAGCCGCAGGCCCAGGACTTTGGTATTCGGTCTTGGTCTTACCAGGCCCTGCAGTTCTTTCTTCAGCGTGCGCTTTGACACCTTGCCGCGCTCCATGTTGTCAAGCTTTACCGTGGATCCAACAAAGAGCGTTTCACCCGGTGCCAGCTTCGGACTGCAGCCGGTGAAAAGCAACCCAATGATCAATATGCAGGCGAATAATTTCATTTTTCCGGTTCAACTGGTTTCGGAACTTCTTCACTTGTATTCGTAGTGGTTCTTCTTCGCGCAGGTATGGCGTCGTCGGTCCGCTTCCGGTGGAACAGTTCCCTGAACTTATTGTAATCCATCGTCAGAATGAATCGAAGGCCCGTTTCAACCACCTGGCCTTCTACCAGTACTTCGTACACATTTTTTCTATACGCACGCAGCATGTATTTACCATCCTTGCTCAGCAGGTAATCGATTGCGATGTCGCTCGCGAAGCCACCGGCAGGGGAACCGGGGCCGTTTCCGTTTGAGGGTCCTTCAAGTTCAAAATTGCTTCCGATTGTCACCCTTACCCGGTCATTAAACATCTGCCTGGATATCGAAACATTCAGGTCGGTACGGTTACGCAGTTCACCGGTGGAATAATCCTCCATAGACACCACTCCTATCGTTAATCCCATGCCCGGCAGTAATTCGTTTGCCCACTGGTTTAACTGCTCCGTGATCACGCGGCTTACACTTTCCCTTGCAAGCCTGGCCACACTGACACCCGCACCCGCATCCTGGAATGGATTCTCCTGGACAAACCTTCCCAGTAACAACAACGCGAACACCTGTTTGGTAAGTTCTGCCTGGTCACGCCGGATCTGGATCAGCTTCTCATCCACTTCTTTCCATGCAGCTGCATAACCCTGCGGCATCTGTATATCAAAACTGATCACTGGTTCCAGTATCTGGCCGTCGAGGTAAAGAAGTACATTAAACGGTAACCTTTGTTTGAAGCGGTTCAGGGCCGCGGTGCTCTCGCCAAGCTGCGGCGACACAAGATTGATCGGCGCGGTATTCGCCACATAAACAGCTGTTACGTCAACGATAGCCTGCGTCGGTTCTCCCGTCCAGGTTACGGTGCTTCCTTTCTGGATATCGAACCTGCGACGGATAAACTCGAACGACAATTCATAATAACCGCTGTTCAGCTCATAATTGCCGGTGAGCGAAATTTTACCACTGCGGTCAATACCGGCAGCAAGATCGGCGCGGCCGCGCATCGAGAGAATGTCGCCTGTGAGATCATTAACAATCAGGTTCAGCTGTGCGGCAGTATCACTCTCAATGGTTGCAGCGAGGTCAAGTCCCTGCACGTCCAGATCGGCGATTACAGAATCGAGAACATTTGGTGCATTTACAAATATGCTGTCGGAAGGATTATCCATATCCACAAAACGTACTACCCCTTCACGGGAAACAATTTCTGGATTACTTCCAGGCAGTACCACGTAAAGGTTAGTGCCTTTGTTCACGCGCAGGTTGCCTTCCACCGTTGGCG
>DASVBM010000383.1:0-3107 GCA_036375835.1 Chitinophagaceae bacterium
GCCGAACGGAGGTATGCGGATGACGTACCGCTGGAGGTGAAGAAGCGCAGGCTATCCGAAATAGTGGAGCTGCAAAACCAGTTGTCGGCAGAGAGCAACAGAAAAGATCTTGGTAAAACATTCAAAGTACTCATAGAAGGAAACAGCAGGCGTAGTGACAACGACTGGATGGGCAGAAACTCGCAGAATAAAGTGATCGTATTCCCAAAAGCTGCACATGGATGCCGCAAGGGCGATTACGTTTGGGTGAAAGTGAACGATTGTACCCAGGCGACGCTGCTCGGTGTGATAACAGACCGCTGTTGATGGCGGGTGCTTAAAATTTTTATTTAACAGTTGATGGATATACAGAGTATAAAAAACCGTTTCGGTATTATCGGCAACTCGCCTGCGCTTAATCTGGCGCTGAGCACGGCTGTGCAGGTATCGACTACCGATCTGACGGTGCTGATCATTGGCGAAAGCGGGGTAGGAAAGGAAGCTTTCTCTTCTATCATCCATGCGCTGTCTCCGCGAAAACACAATCCTTTTATTGCGGTAAACTGTGGCGCAATCCCCGAGGGAACGATTGACTCTGAATTATTCGGCCATGAGAAAGGCTCATTCACCGGTGCAGTAGACAGCCGGAAAGGATATTTTGAAACGGTTAATGGAGGTACCATCTTCCTGGACGAGATCGCCGAGATGCCACTCGGAACGCAGGCGAGACTGCTGCGGGTGCTGGAAACGGGAGAATTTATCCGGGTGGGATCCTCAAAGGTTCAGAAAACAGACGTTCGTGTGATCGCTGCTACCAACAAGGATCTGCTTGAGGCGGTGCAGCACGGCCGGTTCAGGCAGGATCTCTATTACCGGCTCAGCACCGTACCCATCAGGGTGCCTGCGCTCCGCGACCGGAAAGAAGACATCCTGCTTTTGTTCCGGAAGTTCGTGGTCGACTTTGCTGAGCGTTACAAAACGCCGCCGGTACAACTGGATGACGATGCCCGCGACTTGCTAACCAGTTATCCTTTTCCGGGTAACGTCCGTGAACTGAAGAACATTGCAGAGCAGGTCTCTGTACTCAGTCCGCAGAAATCGCTGACTGCGGCTGAACTCCGGCGATTTCTGCCGGAACGGTTTATGAATCGCATGCCGGTGCTTGCAAACCAGCCTTCGTCGGCTACCGAGTTTGCCAATGAACGCGAGATCCTTTACAAACTATTCTTCGATATGAAGAAGGATGTAACGGAACTGAAGAAGATGTTCCTCGAGATACTGCAGAATCCGTCGCTGGCAGGCCCCGCAGCCAATCATACCCGGGAATCGCTTATCAACGATCACGCAACATCTGTCAGCAACGACATGCTGCCCGCTATACCGCAGCCGGCTATCCCGGGCTTCGGTCCGCACACGCCGGGCCAGCCTGTGGTCCTGAATAACGATGAGATACACCATCACGAGGAGGTGGAGGAGTCGCTTAATATCATGGATAAGGAGAAGGAACTGATCATTAAGGCGCTGAAGAAGCACAGGGGGAGGAGAAAGGACGCCGCAACCGACCTTGGTATCAGCGAAAGAACATTGTACCGGAAACTGAAAGAGTACGATATTGAGGAATAGTTGAATGCGCATTCCACATGAATCAAAGAATAAAAATATTTTTCCTGGTGGCATTGATCGTTGCAGCTGCTGCGATGACATCCTGCCATGTCTATAGTTTTCGCGATGTGAGTATCCCCGCGGAGGTCAAAACGGTGAAAATCGGTTTGTTTGAAAACAGGGCGCGGTACGTGAATCCGCAGCTGAGTCCCCGGCTCACAGACGCTTTCAACCAGAAAGTTTCCAGGCAAACCAAGCTCACGCGTACCAATGACGAAGACGCTCATTATAATATCAGCGGCTATATTTCCCAGTACGATGTCACCACTGCCGGCATATCCGGGCAACGTACCGCCACCAACCGCCTTACGGTAGGCGTTCATATCATACTGCGGAACACGCTGGAGAATAAAACCGAAGAATACGACGTCAGCCGGAGCTTTGATTTTAATGCCAGCCTCACGCTTCCACAGGCCGAGGCGCAACTGCTGGATGAGATCATCCGCAATGTCAGCGATGAAATGTTCAACCGTATTTTTTCGAACTGGTAGCAATCTGTATTTTCACCAAATGAAGGCGGCACTAGAGAAAGTTTTATTTCAGTTCACCGGTAAATCCACCCTTGAATCGGTGAGCCTGATCGAGCTGCAGAAGATCACCGAAGCCTTCCCTTATTTCGCAACAGGACATTTATTGCTGTCGAAAAAGCTGAAATCGGAAGGACACAAGGCTTTTGAAAGCCAGGTTCAGCGAACAGCGGTGCATTTTCACAATCCGTTCTGGCTGCATTACCTGCTGGAGGAAAAGGAGCCGGAAGTGCAGGTACCCCGGCCCGCGGACGAAGACACCAAACCTTTACTGCACGACGTGATTATAGAAGAGATGCAACAACACGAACAGCCAGCGCCGGATCAGCATTTCTCCCCGCTTGAAAAAGAAGAAGCCCCGGTAATCATCGTTGCCGAACAGGAGGAAGAACAATACGCCGCCACCACTACTGAAGAAGTAATGCAGCAGGCAGAAAATGAAGAACGCCAGAAAGAAGTGATCGCTTCTGTGCTGGAGGAGCAGCTTGCCGAGTTTCGCAAGCCGGTTACAGGCGAAGCGTTGAAAATTGAAGCGGAACCTTACCACACGGTGGATTATTTTGCCTCCCAGGGTATCAGGGTAGATTTAACACAACCGCAGGACAAACTCGGAAACCAGCTCCGCAAGTTCACCGATTGGCTGAAGCAGATGAAAACGGTACAGCCCGGCGCCGAAGAGACGGCCACCGATCCCGAGGTGGAAAACATGATACAAGGCATTGCGAAAACTTCTAATGAAACAAAAGAGATTGTAACAGAGACCATGGCCGAGGTGCTGGTGAAGCAGGGAAAGAGCGATAAAGCCGTCCAGTTGTATATCAAATTAAGTTTTTTGTATCCGGAGAAATCAGCTTACTTTGCCGCCAAAATCGAACATTTAAAAGGAGTATAAAATGACCATTTTGTTTCTGATACTGGTGATTCTTGCCTGCGTGATCC
>DASVBM010000093.1:0-7689 GCA_036375835.1 Chitinophagaceae bacterium
AATCACGAATAAAAATTTCAGTGTTTCCTGCATAAGACCGATGACTCATAATGGAGAATCATGCCAACATCATATCTGACCGCCGGCTGTCTGCCTGGGAAAAACTGCGGCGGAAAATACTCTTTGCATTTCGCCTGACAGATCAGCCCACGGTAAAAATATACCATGGTTACGGGAATGGTAAAAAAGTAATTGTATTCGGCCACCTGCTCCTTTTCAGCCCCGTGCCGCGGAAGCATTATTCGCGCAATTTTCTCACTAATACATTCGCACTCATCCGCCTTTTTATTGTAAAGCCCTATCCGAAAGCCTGGGTGAAAATGCAGTGGGAGGGAGCCTGGATCTTTACGCAGGCGGAAGACGACGGATTTTTCAGGTTCGAATTACCGGTAAGCTCGCCGCTGAAGCCGGGATGGCATGAGGTGCAGGTGGTGCTGCTGGGCAGGAATCGTGACAACCCGGGTATCGCTACCGGCAAAGGCAGTTATTATATTCCTTACAGCAACCAGTTTGCGATGATCTCGGATATAGACGATACCTTCCTGGTCTCCCACTCGTCGAACCTGCGAAAGCGATTGTTTGTGTTGCTCACCGAAAACGCGCATAGCCGCCAGCCTTTCGAGGGGGTGGTACGCCATTACCAGTTACTGGCAAGGGCAGGTGCGCGGCATACCGAATCGAATCCCTTCTTTTTTGTATCGAGCAGCGAGTGGAATCTGTACGATTATATCCGCGAGTTTGCCATCAAACAGCAGCTGCCCCAGGGTGTTTACCTGCTGAACCAGCTAAAGCCATTCCGCCAGCTCTGGAAGACGGGACAGAACAACCACTCCACCAAATTCATGAGGATCGTGCGGATCATCGAGGCCTACCCTGAACAGAAGTTTATCCTGCTGGGCGACGATACCCAGGAAGACCCGACGATTTATGCCTCGATCGTTTCGCATTTCCCCGGAAAAGTTATCGCCGTTTACCTGCGGAAAGTGAGGAAAAAAACAAAACCTACGGTATTGCCCGCGATCGGAAAGATGAAGGAAGCGGGTGTACACTGCTGTTATTTCGGCCACAGTGAAGAAGCGATCAGTGACTCTGTATCAATCGGTTTAATTCATCTTCCCGCCGCTTCTTCAGAAACCGTAGGGGTATAGGCTTATGCTGGCATAGTATTTTTTCTGTTTCCGCAGGAGAATTTAACTGATGGAACGGAATGGAGTTAATGGCGGGGCATTGATACAGATGCGGGAACTGGCGTCTGCCTGCAATGTATGTATCCTGATCACTACCGAAGCGCAGGGCGGCAGGAGAAACCGGCCGGTGGGCGCGATCGAAATAGACGATGCAGGGAACTGCTGGTTTTTTGCCAGCCGCAGTTCCGGGAAGATAAAAGACATTTCCACCAATAACAAGATACAGCTGGTGTTTGCCAACCCGGATTTTGATCATTATCTGGAGATTCATGGCACCGGCATTGTGGTAGATGACAAGGCCGAGATCGCCTGCAGGTGGTGCCCGCTTGTAAACGAGTGGTTTCGCGGCGGAATGCATGATCCTGAAGTGGTTCTCGTGCGTATCGACGTGACCAGCGTGTTTTACTGGGATACCACGGTTGCGGCGATCAGGAGGCTTGCTGTTAAACAAGTGGAAACGGCGGAACAGCAAAGACTGGCTGCATAATGAAGAAACAGGACGGAATTTAATCAACAAAAAATGAATGGTTATGTTAAGCACATTGAACCTACGCGGACTTAAGAACATGGACATCTCGGAAGTAAAGACACAGGCAAAGAAAATCGGCAGGCAGGCATTGAAGCAGGTAAAGCATGCAGGCGGTAAGAAAATGATTGTGGCTGGCCGTTCGGTAAACCCTTTTTTGCTGGGTGGCGCTGCGCTGGCCCTGATTGGTGGTGTGTACCTGCTGATGCGCCGGAGGAGAAACATTCTTGCAGGTCATACTGAAATGCAGCACCAGGTGCACCCGGTGAAGTAATTTTGGGTATGGATGCATATGATCAGCAGGTGCTGAAAGCGCTCAACCGCTGGAAAAAGCGGATGAGCCGCAAGCCCTCTGTTATCAGTCGTCTCTCTTCAAACGTACAGGGTAAACTGAACAGCTATTTGCCCGAAAAGTTTCATTCGGCTCTTACCATTGCCATCAGGGAAATGGTAAGAGCCGTTTTATTTGGCGCCAGGTATACTACGTCTGTACAGAGGAAGGGCAGCCTTGCGGAAAGAGAAGCGCAGGTTAGAGAAAGGATCAGCCTCTATCGCAAAACCGCGGCAGCAGAAGGTGGAATTACCGGTGCAGGCGGAATACTGCTGGGACTTGCGGACTTCCCGCTCTTGCTTGGCATTAAAATGAAACTGCTTTTCGAGATCGCGTCCATCTATGGTTTCGACGTGAAGGATTATCACGAGCGCCTGTTCATACTTTATGTTTTCCAGCTTGCCTTCTCCAGCCAGTCGCATCGCAGAAATATATTCCGGCAGGTGGAACACTGGCAGGAACACGTGAAAACACTGCCTGCAGATATCAGCGGTTTTGAATGGCGGCGGTTTCAGCAGGAGTACCGCGATTATATTGACCTGGCCAAGATGCTGCAACTGGTTCCGGGCATTGGCGCTGCGGTGGGACTGGTAGTGAATTACAGGCTGATTAACCAGTTGGGTGAAACAGCCATGAATGCATACCGCCTGAGGTGGCAACAGCTGTGCATGTTACAACAATGAGTTCGGGCACTGTTTTAGCGCCTTTTAGAATGAAAACTACCTCCGTATGAAGCATCTCAGCCGCAATGAAACAATAGCCCATTTGTATAGTTCTGTAAACGAACGCCTTCCCCAACATGGATCAACAGGCCGGGAAGCGGATGGTGGGCGAAATATGCCCGGTTGCGGGGAATTTCCTTCACGGTACCCCAATCCCCCGGGAGAACATATGCGAACAGACCGCGGATTTGAACAATCTCTTTGGGGCCGCCGTTAATGTAGCGTAACCTTACAATAAGCGGCAAATGGTTTTCCTTTGCGGAAACCGATGTTATGACATACCTCTTCGACCCTGCTGAATCTTCCAGGATTATTTCCCGTATTACAAGGCTGACAGCTGAATCAAAACCGTTATGGGGCAAAATGACCGTGTCGCAGATGCTCGCGCACTGCCAGATGACACTACGCGTGGCATTGGGTGAACACCCGATGAAAAGAAACCTTTTCGGAATCCTGTTCGGCAGAATGGCTAAGAAAGCGCTCGTGAGCGATAAGCCGTATAAGCGGGGCTTGCCTACTGCTCCTTCCTTCATTATAAAGAATGATCCGGATTTTGAAACAGAGCGCGATAAACTGGTTGCACTGGTTGAAAGATTTTCAAAAGGAGGTGAAGCGGCCTTAATGAAGGGCCCGCACCCGTTTTTTGGACCGATGACAGCGGCAGAATGGGACAAAAGCCAGTGGAAGCACCTGGATCATCACCTGCAACAGTTTGGGGTGTAATGCATTACGGCTGGCGCGGAACTTGTCTTTTTGTGAGAAAATCTGAAGGATATGAAAACACTGAAGACAATGTTGTTTACCGTGCTGGCAGCGGCTGTATGGTCTGCCTGCTCGGATTCAAAAGCGGAAAACAGGTATATAGACCTCAGTACCGGCGAACCGGTTCAACTGGTGAAGGATGAAAATACCGGGCTGATGGTGAATGCTGAGACCGGGAAGCCGGTTAGAATGTATGTTGACACCCGGACGCATGATACCATCTGGGGTAAATCGGGTAAGGTGATCAATGGCCGTGTGGAGCGTAACCAGTCCGGCGGATATATCTACATCGACGACAACGATAACGGCGATTATAAGCTGAAGCGTGATGGTGAAGGTTACAAGGTAAAGGCCGGCGAGGATTACAAGAAAAAAGTAGAGGACGACGGCGACTACAAAATCAAGAATGGTGACAAGAAGATCAAAGTAGACGCGGAGACCGGTGAGCGTAAAGTAAAACGCGACGATTAAGCAGGTATAGAACAATAAGAAAAGGGGCTGTGAGGCCCCTTTTGTTATTTATGGAATTCCTGCTGTGCCTTTATCCGTTTCCCGGGGGTCTTCGTCGAGACCGTAGGCCTCAGATGAATCATTTTTATCGCGGTTGCCCCTATTCCTGCCGGGCTCCGTCGACGATTCTGTTGCTTTGCCCATAGCCGCGGTTTCTTCGTTGTCGCGGCCGAATATCGAAACGCCTTCTTCATCGTCTGAAGCGATAGTGGTATCGGCCAGTTCACCCAGCGAAGGTGGATGCACGAATTCCTGTCCAGGAATATCTTTCACATCAGGCAGGTCGATAGTTGCCTCATCAGGTTGCAGCCTTGCTTCATCACGCGGTGAGTCCTGCAGGTCCGACCTGTCCGGCTCAGCGGCTGTGGGTTGCTTTGCGGGTGTTTGATTGCCTTTTGGTTTCATACAGTGTTTTACCTGTTTGCTGTAAATATTGTGCCCGCGGCTTGCCTGGAACCACGGGCCGGGGAGTTTTCCTGCAGCAACCCTACAAGTGGCGTCAGCTGGTAATCCGGCATTTTATCCACGGGCGGCGATTTCGGCCGTATACTATTGCATAATCGGGAACCGTTTTATATTTTGTTCAAATTAATTCACCTAAAAACCTGCTTTATGACTTCAAGAAATTTTCTTCTGGGCGGAGTAGTGGCCGGGATCGTCTACTTTCTGCTTGGATGGCTTACCTACGGGTTATTATTAAAAGACCTGATGGACGGCCACACCAGCCAGGGAATGCTTGCCATCAGGCGCGCTGATGAAGACTTCATCCTTTGGAGTATGATCATCGGAAATCTTGGGCTTGGTTTTCTTGTTTCTTATGTAATGTCGAAATCCAATGCGGTGACCGCGATGAGCGGGCTCATTACGGGTTCGCTGGTCGGGTTCTTCTGTTCGGTTGCATTTGATTTTATCACTTATGCACAGCTGAACATCGGTGATATGACCGGTATCTGGCTGGATATTGCCACGATGACCGTTGTATCGGGAATAGCTGGTGGTGTAACCGGCTTCATACTAAGCCTTGCAAAACGACCGGTAGCAGCCCAGGGGTAGCTGCCGTGCATAAGCCCGGTTTAATCCAGTACCGGACAATATTCTGAAATTACACTGAGCCACGGGAAACCGTGGCTTTTTTTATACCAGCCAGTGTATCACACCCGCGGCACATATCTGTATCGTGAAGTTGTCGAGTCCATGGCTGCTTGCCGCTTCTACAAGACTGCTGGAAAGGCCGCAGATCAAAGCGTATAAGATGCAGGTTCCGGCGGTGAGCGAAGTAGCGTACAGCAGAATGATCGCGGTAATGATCGTTCCGGCAGCCATCACGGCAACCGATCCTTCGATGCTGCGGGTAGCCGGAACCCCAAACAATGTTGGAACGGTATAGCGATGCCTGCCCCAGCGAGTGCCGACGGGTTCGGCCACCGCGTCACCCCATCCGCCTACGAAATAGCCGATATAGGCTGTTGAAGGAAACAACAGGTTGCTCGCAATGCCTCCCGCGATGGTGGCGAGCAACGGCAGGAGGATGAATTTCTTTTCATGCGGCTGGTCTGTCTCCCTTGCCATCGCGAGATAAAACCACCACCTGTTCCCGACGATCACAGCCAGCAGCACCAGGAAGGAAATGATCATACCCAGCAGCGTTGCCGCTTTCAAGCCATAGTAATAGTGCAGCAAGCCCGCGAGCGTGAAGACCAGGAAATGAAAGATCTTCCTTGTGTACGGTGTGCGGACGCCGCGTTGTTTCATCCATCCGGCGATGACAGCGGCCAGCAGGGAAGCGCAAACCACAGGAAGCAACAACATCGAAAGCGTCTCCCTGCCGGGTAAGAATCGGCTCACCAGTTCTTCGAACATGTGAAGCAAGATAAGGAATAGGGGGATTTTGGTGCCCGGCAATGATTATTGGCATTAAATTATAAGGCATTAATACCTATTTTCAAACAGCAGTCAGACAAGCACGATTACATGGAAAAAACGCAACAAAGTCTTTTGCTACGCTCGGTAAGGGTATTAACGCTCCTCACGTTCAGCATTGCGGCATTGTATTACGCGCAGTCGTTCCTGATACCGGTATGTTTTGCGGCCTTGCTGGCGATGTTGCTGATGCCCGTGAACAAATGGCTGGAGCGGAAGCGGGTACCGCTGGGGTTCGCATCCCTGATATCCACTTTACTACTGGTGTCGGTATTTGCCGGACTGATCGCCATCCTTGCCTGGCAACTCAGCGACCTGCTGGGTAACCTGCAGAAACTGGAACAGATGGTGAACAACGCCGTGTCGCGCATCCAGCAGATGATCCATGAGTCTTTCTCCATCACTCCGAAAGAACAGACGCAGATGGTGCAGGAGCAGAGCCAGCATGGAGGTTCCGCGGCCATGGCCACGAAAATGGTGAGCAGGTTTATGAGCATCCTGGTGGATATCATCCTCACCCTGGTTTACATCTTCCTGTTCCTTTATTTCCGCGGGCATATAAAAAACTTCATTTTCAAGCTGGTGCCGCAGGATGAAAGGTCGAATGCAAGGACCATCATCAGCGACGCGGGCAAAGTGGCGCAGCAGTATATCACCGGGCTGGGAAGTATGATCGTGCTGTTATGGGTGATGTATGGCATCGGTTTCAGTATAGTGGGAGTGAAAAACGCCATCTTCTTCGCTATTCTCTGCGGCATCCTGGAGATCGTACCCTTCGTGGGCAACCTGACAGGTACAACGATCACCGTGTTGATGACATTTGCCCAGGGCGGCGACGCGGGAATGGTGATCGGGGTTGTAGTTACCTACGCCATCGTGCAGTTTATCCAGACTTATATCCTCGAGCCGCTGGTGGTGGGGTCAGAAGTAAACATCAACCCTTTATTCACGGTAATGGTGCTCGTACTCGGGGAACTGCTCTGGGGCATCCCGGGAATGATCCTGGCCATACCGCTGCTGGGCATATTGAAGATAATTTTCGATCATATTGAACCGCTGAAGCCGTATGGATACCTGATTGGCGGTGACAAAAGAAAATCCCCCGGCCTGCTTGACAAGCTGCGTAAGAAATCCGGCAAAAGGAAATAAAGTACACTCAGCCCTTACCGGTATTGCTCTGCACTGGCATCGCTCCAGATCTTCGGGTGCTCGGCGAAATAAGGCAGCGCAAAGGCGCCGAAGAGACCGGTTATGATCTCGATACCTGCCGTAAGTCCGCGGGAAGCAAGGGGCATCTCTTCTCCATTCGGCATCATGTTCGGTCCCAGCGGAATGAACAATGCAACGATCGCAGTGAGCGCCAGCGCCACAAGGGTATATACCAGCTGGCCTCTTTTCACGTTGCGCACGATGATGGAGTATACGATACCTGCGGCAATGAGGGTGGGTATGGTAAAGAAGATAATGGAATTGATGTTGACGAACTGCGAGTACTGGTAACTGGTGATTTGCCGGTAAACATAGTCGAAGGCAAGGTTGACCACAGTGGCGATGATCCCAACGAATAAACCGCCTAGAATACCTCTTGATAAGAGCGTATACCGGTAAATAGTGGCATGTGAATCCATATGTTCAGTTTTAGTTAGACAATCCTGAAACGGTTGCACGCGTATAGCCTGGCCGGTTTTGTTGAAGAACTACCACTGTAAGTTAGGATTTATCTGCCAGAGT
>DASVBM010000273.1:0-3761 GCA_036375835.1 Chitinophagaceae bacterium
CAATGTTGATTTGCCCACGTTCGGTAGACCCACGATTCCTGCTTGAAGTGCCATAGTTGAAAATTATTATTCCAGTTCCGTGCTGGCGGTAAAATTCGGCGGCAAATATAGCAGAATTCAGGTTGGTATTTAATCCCGAAATTCTATCTTCAATCCTTCAAACAACTCCTATGGCGCTCAGCAGAATATGGTCGGCATTTATCATTATAGCAGTGGCTGTGGCGCTGTTCCGGATGTTTGGAGGCGACGAGAAGATCTTCAGCAGGATGGTGGTCGGAAAGGCCAGCGATGCCTACGATTCCGTTTTTTATGCTACCACCGGTTCGCCGCTGAATGCTGGCTTTACTTCGGAAGACGCGTTTCACAAATACCTTTCTTCTTACGGTTACTTCCCGGCAGACTCTGCTCATGTGGCGACCGTGATGATCGCTGAAAAGGAATCGGACATTGCGGCTGTGAAAGCGACCGATCCCCAGCTGCACACGTACACCTACCGGAGTATCCAGTCCAAGCTTACGAAAAATGCTGATGGCATTATCGAGACCTGTAAAACCGCGGTTAATATCAGTATCGGCCTCATCGGCATCATGGCGCTGTTTATGGGTTTCATGAGTATTGCCGAAAGGGCGGGAGGCATCCGTTTGCTGTCGCGTATTATCGGTCCCTTTTTTTCGCGGCTGTTCCCTGAACTTCCTAAAGGTCACCCGGCTATGGGGCATATGATGATGAATTTTTCCGCGAACCTGCTTGGCCTGGACAACGCGGCTACTCCATTTGGAATAAAGGCAATGGAAAGCCTGCAGGAGATCAATCCGCAGAAGGAGCGGGCTTCGAATGCGCAGGTAATGTTTCTTTGCCTGCATGCTTCCGGGCTCACCCTGATACCGGTGAGTATCATCGCGGCCCGTGCCGTGCTGAAGGCGCAGAACCCTACAGACATTTTCATACCCTGCATGATCGCCACGTTTGTGGCCACGATGGCAGCGATGTTTATCGTTTCATTCAAGCAAAAGATCAACGTTTTCCAACCGGTGATCATGAGCTGGGTACTTGGCATATCGGCGATAATCGCGTTGCTGGTGCTCTGGCTTACCAGTATCGCATCTTCACGCGTTGAAGTGGTATCGGGCATACTTGGCAATGGTATCCTGCTGATGATCCTCTTCCTCATCATTCTGGGCGGGGTATATAAAAAGATCAACATCTTCGACGCATTCATCGATGGTGCGAAAGGCGGATTCGAAACTGCGGTGCGGATCATTCCTTACCTGGTGGGAATGCTGGTAGCCATCAGCATGCTTCGTACCAGCGGAACTTTCGATGTGGTGATCAATGCAATGAAAAGCCTTTTCGTTGCACTCGGAACAGACACGAGATTTGTAGACGGGCTTCCTACTGCCCTGATCAAACCGCTGAGTGGCAGCGGCGCGCGGGGTATGATGATCGACACGATGACCAACTTCGGACCTGACTCATTCGCGGGAAGACTTTCCTGCATCCTGCAGGGTTCGTCCGACACAACGTTTTACGTTATCGCGGTTTATTTTGGCGCGGTGAACGTAAAGGATACACGTTATGCCGTGGGAGCCATGTTGATGGCAGATCTCGTTGGCATTGTCACTTCAATCTTTCTCTGTTACCTGTTCTTCGGTTAACGTACCACCTGTTCTGTATAGATCAACTGTCCGTCAGCATCGATTCCCTGGATGATGATCCGGTAGGACCTGGCAGAGTCGTTATTGAAGAACCTGAAACGGAACTGTCCCTGTTTATCCGGCCGGATGGCCGCGTTCCAGTAAAGCGTGGCGCGTTTATCTGAAACAGTTGCTGGCATCAGCGTTGGATCGGGTGAATAAAACTGCCGTACCAGCGCGTAGCCTTCGCGGGTGATGGACGTAAATGCCCTTTCATAACCTGAGGATTTCGGTACCGCGCCTTTTTTCGTGTAAAACAGAATCGCCCCCTGTGTTGCACCAAGCGCTGCGGCTTCTGTTTTCAGTACTTTGATGAGCGCGATATCACTTACACTAAGCGTGTTGATAATGTCTTTACTGACATTCACCTCGTTGAGAAAATAAGCGATCCCATTGTTTTCGAGCAGCAGCCCCACAGATTCACCCGAAGAGCTTTCACCCAATGCTATCTGGTTGCCGGTATTACTGCTCATCGCGTCAAGTCCCTGGTATCTTGACATATAGACATCAGGGTTATATGGATTTCCTTCCACCCGGATGCCCGGGACCGCTGCCTGCAACATCTGCCATGGTGTAGTATAATATTGGTAGGAAGCGGGATCTATCGCTTTTCCCATGCTGAACGGCCCGGTGGTATAGGCCTCATTCAACGAGTCGGGCCTTGAAAGCTTCCGCGCCGTTACGGTAACATTGCCCAGATATCCTGCGCGGTTAAGGTTGGTGTCCATGCTGATGCGGTAAAACAGGTACTGCGATACAGGTGTTCGCATCTTGCTTATTTCTGAAGTGTCGAGGTTTCTTTCGGGCCTGCGTGCAGACCTTGTGAGCGTATCGATATAGGAAGGATCAATGTGAACGTCTACTACCAGCTTATCCGTTTTGTTGTTTGTGCCCTGGTAGCCAATGGAGGCCTTCTTACGAAAATGAAGATCGTTCAGCAGGAATTCACCGCGGTCTGTCAGCTGAGCTTCTGCCATGATCGATGTTGAATCCTCACCCCTGACTACGAACTCTACTTTACCGTCTTTCACCGGTTCTTTACGGTCACTCTTTGTAACGTGGCCGCTGATCCATATCCCTGATTCTACCGGGTAATTCAAGGCAGGGAAATTTCCCGCGGCGAGTTTTTTCCAATCGAATCTTCGCCAGCCCTGCGTCATCATTAACAGGTCCAGGTGCCGGAGGGTAACCGCAGATTTATCCCTGAAGTAATACTGCGGCTGCAACACCGGGCCTTTGAGATCCGATGTTAAGAGGAGGGAAGATAGCAGTGACTGTTCTGCCGGCAGACTGTCCACTCCGGCATCTGTTACCAGCACTGACACTGTGCTTTGTCCGGACCGCGGTATTGTGAACGACAATTCGTTTCGGTTACGCGGTTTAAATCTGAGACTGTCTGTTTGTACCTCAGCGGCGAGTACTTCATAATTCGGAATAAACACAAGCCGTTCAGCCAACGGAATATTCTTTTCGTCAAACGCAGTGATGTGAACGATCCCCGCCGGCAGATCTTTTTTATTAATTGAGAAACCGTTCTGGTCGGCATCCAGATCAAGGTCGGCCTTGAACAAGGGGTGGTGGCCTGACTGTGCAACAATGTGGATCTTTCCATACATTCCCTGGTGCTGCGGCGGTCTCATCACCAGGATGGAAAGTTTCTGCGGGTGCTGGTTGTCTGCTTTAAGCGTTATACCCTGTTGTTTTACGGTAGGTAGTTTGAACTGGATGACAGAACCGTTATCGGAAGGAATATTCGCCAGGTATTGTTTTCCTGCTTCCGCGTCAAGGTAGAGCATGCCCATGCCATCGTGCTCGGTTTCGAAGTCTGCAACACGATTTTCAGCGCGGTCTGTGATGAAACCCTTCGCTGTCACCGGGTTTCCGTTTTCATCAATGATCTTAAACGCGATTCTGTTGGGTAATCCGGCAATGACATCTCCGCCTTCCGGAAAAAAACTCATCCTGAATAATCCCTGTTGGGGTTTAGCTGCATACATGCGGTAGTCACTGCCATAGATGAAGACGTCTTTGCTGAACACATAATCCGGGAAATTCAGCATCCAGAGG